>PWOK01000237.1 GCA_003557445.1 Halanaerobiaceae bacterium | reverse complement strand
ATACGATTTAAAATCGCGCCACGATGTGAAAACATAATTTGCAAACAAATTGACAGTATGATTGTGCGTATAATTACCGACACCCGGCCGTTCCGTACGTGGATAATCGGCAATTCTGTAATCGAAACCAACACTGATCTCAGGTGTGAATACGTACCCAACTCCCGCTTTCAAGGCAAAACCGAAAAAAGATTTATGTTTATTAAAACAAACTTTAAAAAAAATTAATGATTTTTATTTAAAAAATAATTAATACAATTATAGTTACAGGGGGTTAAGGAAATGGAAAAAGGATTATTTGGTAAATTTGGTGGACAATATATACCTGAAACTCTAAGACCTGCATTAAAAGAACTGGACAATATTTATAGAGAACTTAAAAATAATCAAGAATTCAATAAAGAACTAAAAGATTTATTAAAATATTATAGTGGAAGACCTACACCTTTATATTTTGCCAGAGAATTAACCAGTTATTTAGGTGGTCCCAAAATATATTTAAAACGGGAAGATTTGAATCATACAGGGGCCCATAAAATAAATAATACCCTTGGTCAAATACTACTGGCAAAAAAAATGAATAAAAAAAGAATAATTGCAGAAACAGGTGCCGGTCAACATGGAGTTGCAACAGCAACAGCTGCAGCTAAATTTGGCCTGGAATGCCATATATATATGGGTACAGAGGATATAGAAAGACAGGCATTAAATGTTTATAAAATGAAAATGTTAGGGGCAGAGGTTATACCGGTTAATTCTGGTACCTGTACTCTGAAAGATGCTACCAATGAAGCTATTAGAGACTGGGTTTCCAATGTAAATAATACCCATTATATTATCGGTTCAGTGGTTGGTCCCCATCCCTATCCAGAAATAGTAAGAGATTTTCAAAAGATAATTGGAGAAGAGACAAAAGAACAGATATTAAAACAGGAAAACAAATTACCTGATTACTTAATTGCCTGTGTTGGAGGAGGTAGTAATGCAATGGGTTTATTTTATCCTTTTCTTAATGACAAAAAGGTAAAAATGATTGGAGTAGAAGCTGCAGGAAAAGGATTAAATACAGGAAAACATGCTGCCTCTTTAACAGCAGGCAAAATAGGTGTATTGCATGGTAGTAAATCATATTTATTACAAAATAAAGATGGTCAGATAAAGCCCGCCTATTCGATTTCAGCTGGTCTTGATTATCCAGGAGTTGGTCCTGAACACAGTTATTTAAAATCAATTAAAAGAATTAAATATAAATCTGTAACTGATAAACAGGCAATTGAGGCTTTTTATTTATTAAGTAAAATAGAGGGTATAATCCCGGCACTGGAAAGTTCACATGCCCTGGCCTATTGTAAAAAGTTTATAAAAAAAATAAACAAACAAAAAATAATAGTTATTAACCTATCTGGAAGAGGAGATAAAGATGTGAACACATTGAAAAAATTACTGGAAGGAGAGAAAAATGATGAAAAATAAAATAGAAAAAGTTTTCAAAAACAATAAAACAGCATTAATTCCTTATATCTGTGCAGGAGACCCGGACATTGAAACTACAAAAAAAATTATATATAAACTTGATGAAAAAGGAGCTTCCATAATTGAACTTGGTATTCCTTTTTCAGATCCTTTAGCTGATGGACCTGTTATTCAATCAGCTGGCCAAAGGGCTTTAAAAAAAGGTGTTAATTTAAAAAAAATACTTAATATGGCAGCTGAAATAAAGGGGAATATTAAAAGTCCTCTTATTTTAATGGGGTATTATAATTCAATTCTCGCTTATGGTAAGGATAAATTTATAAAAGATATAAATAATGCTGGAATAAGTGGTATAATAATTCCTGATTTACCATATGACCAGGACAGGTCATTTTATAAATTAGTAAGAGAAAATAATCTGGCAGGTATTTTACTGGTTGCTCCCAATACTGATGAAAAACGTTTGAAATATCTGGGAAATAAAAGTGAAGGTTTTCTTTATTGTGTATCAGTACTGGGAATTACAGGAGAAAAAAAAGACCCATCTCAATATCTGGACAGGTATCTTACCAGAGTAAAAAGATATAGCAAAGTCCCTACTGCAGTAGGTTTTGGTATAGATAATCCAGATAAAGCAAAAATTATAAGTAAATATACAGATGGAGTGATTATAGGTTCTGCTATAATCAAAATAATTAATAAATATTCTGATAATAAAGGAAAAATGTTAAAAAAAGTGGGAAACTTTATTGAAAATATTTTTAAAGAACTTGACTAATTTATATTTTTCTAATTAATTGCAGGACTTTGTAAATTTATATCGAATAATATATTTTGAAAGAGAATATAAAAAATAATTTATTTTAATATAATTGAGGTGTAATAATGAATAATGTAATCGCAATAGATGGTCCTGGAGGAGCAGGAAAAAGTACAGTTGCCCTTAAACTTGCTGAAAAATTAGGTTATAAATACCTGGATACAGGAGCAATGTATAGGGCTCTTACATATAAAATTTTAAAAGAAAATATTAATATTAATAATAAAGAAAAAGTAATTGAATTAGCCCAAAATACCAAAATTACATTTACTCCTTCTAAAGAAAATAAAAAACAAAGAATTTTAATTGATAATAAAGATGTAACAGAACATATTAGAAATGAAAAAATCGATAAAAACGTATCAATGGTGGCTCAAATAAAAGGAATCAGGGAATATCTTGTTAAACAGCAACAAAAAATTGCTAAAAAGGGAAAAATAATAATGGATGGTCGTGATATTGGTACTAATGTTTTACCTGATGCTGATTTTAAATTTTATATAAATGCCTCATTGGATGAAAGAGCCAGGAGAAGATTTCTAGATGAAAAAAACAAAAAAAGTGAAATTACTTATGAAAAAATAAAAGAGAATTTAATAAAAAGAGATAAAATTGATACAAATCGTAAACATTCACCTTTAAAAAAAGCAGATGATGCAGTTGAAATAGATACTACAAATTTAACAATTAAGGAAACAGTTGATTGTTTGTTAGATATAATTACCAGGGGGGAGTAATATGAGTCATATATTATATTTGATTGGCAAATATTCTTTCAAAATTTATTTCATAATTTTTCACAGGTGGAAGGTTAGTGGTTATGAAAATATACCTAAAAATGGTTCCTTAATAGTTATGGCCAATCATGTTAGCTTCCTTGATCCTACTGTT
>PWOK01000089.1 GCA_003557445.1 Halanaerobiaceae bacterium | reverse complement strand
GAAAGGTTTTTAGAAATCATTGCCAGTGAAGATCATCCTGAATATCAGGGAATGATTAACTGGGGGAAAAATCAGGGATACAGTGAATTTAATATTGATGAGATTAATAGAAAGTTAAAAACATACTAATAGCAAGCTAACTATCACTAAACAGTTTGTTCACTTTGTTACCCGGTACATATCACTTTTATTTTAAAAAATAAAAAATTATTTTTAAAGGAAGGATGAATAAAATATGCCTGTGAAATATGAAAACTTTAGAGGTGATATTTATTATTTAGTCAGAAAGAAAACAAAAAAAGGTAATTGGCAATATTATTTTACTAAAAACAAAAAAGAAAATCTTGTAGATTCTATTCCTGATGGATATGAAATTGACGAAAAACCAAATGGCAATGTTTATTTAATTAAGGAACGTCCAAAAGTAATTACTGAAGAAGAAAAAATGATGGTCAAAAAAGGAGTTGAAATTTATTCCAATATAGATTATTTTAAGGTATATATAAAGAAAGAAATAATCACAATTTATATTGCCCAGGAAACAGCAAAATCTTTAAGAAAATTTATAGGTCCGTTTATTGATGATAAAGAATTCAATAAATACCTGACATTCATACCAGTTTTAAGGTTTATCCTGGTTGATAAAAATGAGAGATTATTCGAAATAGAGAGGTATTGTTTTAGAGGATCTGTGGATGATTGGATACCTCTGGATGGAGGTAATTTAGAGGCCCTTATAGAAGAATATTGTAGACACCTGGGGGAAGATTCTTTTTACAACTTGTTTTAAATAGAAGAATGAACAGAAGACAGAACATAAACAGTTACTGGATATTGTAGATGCTGAGAAAAAATTAAAACGATTTTCTCCTTTAATAAAAACCTTTTTCCAGAAAAATGAGTAAAAACAAAAAAACCACTTATGTTTTATTGTAATGAGAAGGGATTATGTATATAATATAAGTAAGTAATTATTGAAATCAAAGCCTGGTTGAATCAATTCATCCTTTTTATGATGGTAATAGAAAGCTGTCTTCGTTCGCTACGGTATCGTGTATTTCCCGAAATGGTAGCAATACGGGGGAACCTGCGAAATTAAAGTTTAAGAAAAAAGAGAATGAATTAAAATATAATAACAATGGGAGTGATAAATTTGTTTTATCGAAAATTTGGAAAAACTGACTGGGATATTTCAGTAATTGGACAGGGCTGTTGGAATATTGGGAACCAATGGGGTGAGATGGATGACAGGACTGCTGAAAGAATTATTAAGACAGCTTTTGATAATGGAATGAATCTATTTGATGTGGCGGAATCATATGGAGACCCCAATGGTTTAAGTGAAATGAGACTGGGTAGGGCCTTACGGGGTATCCGGGATCAGGTTTATATTGTGGATAAAATTGCCTGGTGGGGAACCAGACCTCCTGATGATTGGCCCCCTCAAAAGATACCCAAGAAATCTCCTGAAGCTGTTCGTCATTGTGCTCATGCCTGTGCCGGGAGGTTAAGAACCGACTATATTGATGTAATGTTATGTCATGATGGAAATGTTAAGGAACCTTCTCTTTATATAGAGGCCTTTGAACAGCTCCAAAAAGAAGGTTTTATCAGAGAATATGGGATATCTACCGATAGTTTGGAACATCTGAAGAACTTTTATGAGGAGTCAAATGGTAATATGGCAGTGGTAGAAGTAGATTATTCTTTAATTAATAAAGTTCCGGAAAAGGAGTTTTTACCTTTTTGTCAGGAAAAGAATCTGGGAGTATTGATTAGAGGACCTCTGGCCCAGGGATTGCTTACTGGTAAATATGACCGGGAGACGGTTTTCACTGATTCTGTCCGTGAGAAATGGAATAAATGTGAAAGCAATAGAAAAGAATTTGAAGAAAAAATAAAGAAAGCAGAAAAAATTAAAGATCTATCTTTAGACAATGATTTAGTAACTACCGCCCTTCGTTATGTAATTTCTCATTCTGTAAAACCAGTAGCTATACCGGGAGCCACTTCTACTTATCAGGCAAGAAATAATGCTCAGGCGGGCAAGGAGATACTTTCTTCACAGGAATTAGAAAAATTAAAAGAAATTTAAAGATTTAATTTCTTTATTTAGATAAGAAATAACATGCTTGTTCACGCTTTGCTGTTACTTACTAAATACCTACTGAAAGAAAGGTGATGATTATAAAAAAGGGTTTGCAGGTGTATTGGAAGGTGGAAATTATGATAGACTTCTTGCCTGACTAAAGAAGAGGTGAGGAATTTTCTGGAGGGAAAATAATGTCAAAGATGTAAAAAACGCAGAAATATATTAATAAGTCCAGGAATAATTCAGAATTAATTAATATTCAGAAAAAGCATAATTTTTATAAATTTAAAAAAAGAAGGAGATGATTTCAATATTTGCTCAACAAAATAAAAATAAATATTTATCTAAAATGTTTTTAATTTTTATAATGATAATTATAGTTTCAAGTGGTTGTGGCTTACTATTAGATATTGAAGATATTTTTGATATTGATTATGATAAAGATCTTGGAGACATTAGAATTGATGATAGTAGTTTTGAAGAAAGAGCAGAAGAAATAATAGAATTTTATGCAACAAGCGAAGTAAATAGAAGTAAGCAGAATGATCCTACAGGATATGTTAAGTCTGCAATTTATACAGCTATGGCTAAATTTGCCCGGGGAGATACTCAAAAAGCTGATGAATTAGCCTATGAATTATTTACCAATCCACATGGAGCTTCAATGTTTTTAGTATTGGCCGGTATGGATGTATATGCTCGTTATCATGAACATATGTCAGAGAAAACAAAACAGGCTGCCAGAAGTTTTTTGACTGGTTATAGTATAGAAAATTATGGAGGAAAACAGGGAACAGAAAACCATAGAATGATGTTTGCCACAGGAGGATATCTGGCCGCCCAGCACTGGCCTGATTGGAATATGGCAGAAGAAGTAAAAGAAGAAGCAAAAGCTCATATTTTTGATTTTATTGCTGGATTAAGAGAATATGGTCTATCAGAACATGGTTCACCTGTTTACCATGTGTTTTTCGTTAATTCACTTTTATCTTTATATGATAATGCAGAAGATGAAGAAGTTAAAAAAAGAGCAAAAATGGGACTGGATGTACTTTTAATTCATATGGCTGCAGGATGGGTTAATGGTAATTGGG
>PWOK01000320.1 GCA_003557445.1 Halanaerobiaceae bacterium | reverse complement strand
TTGATGCTATGCCCGGAAAACAGATGAGTATTGATGCAGATTTAAATGCGGGTATTATTAATGAAAAAGAGGCTAAAGAACAGAGAGAAAAAATTCGGAGAGAGGCTGATTTTTATGGAGCAATGGATGGAGCCAGTAAGTTTGTAAAAGGAGATGCTATAGCCGGAATAATAATTACAATTATAAATATAATAGGTGGATTAATAATTGGAATGGCTCAGCAGAATATGGCTATAGCTGAAGCTGCTCAAACATATACTCTTTTAACAGTGGGAGATGGTCTTGTCAGTCAAATACCGGCATTATTGATTTCAACTGCTACCGGAATGGTAGTAACCAGAGCTACCGCAGAAAGCAATATGGGTGTTGATATGTCAGAGCAATTAACCGGACAGCCTAAAGCTCTCTGGATAGCTTCAGGTGTACTTGCTTTACTGGCTATAGTTCCAGGATTGCCCAGGGTACCATTTTTTGTACTTTCATTATTTATTGGCTTACTTGGGTTTTTACTATATAAACAGGGAGTGGCTGAAGAAGCAGCTGAAGCTGAAAAAAGCAAAGAGGTTGAACATCAGGGTAGAGGTATTCCTGATACAGAAGAACTTACTGATTTAATAAAAGTGGATCAGATAGAGGTAGAGGTTGGTTATAATTTGATATCACTGGTTTTACCTGAACAGGGAGGGGATTTTCTGGATCGTGTGGCTATGATCAGAAGACAGACAGCTATGGAAATGGGTATAGTAGTACCCCCGGTACGTATTCTTGATAATTTACAGCTTGAACCAAATATTTACAGAATAAAGCTTAAAGGAGTGGAATTATCCCGTTATAAATTATTCCCTGATCGATATCTGGCCATGAAATCAGAAATAACAACTGAGGAAATCGAAGGTATAGAAACTAAAGAACCTGCTTTTGATACCCCTGCTATCTGGATTAAAGAGGACCAAAAGGAAAGGGCTGAAATGGCAAATTATACAGTAGTTGATCCTCCTTCAGTAATGGCAACTCATTTAACTGAGATAATAAAAGACCATGCCCATGAACTACTGGGAAGACAGGAAGTACAGGATTTAATTAATAATATTAAAGAAAAATATCCTGCTGTAGTTGAAGAATTGTTGCCAGACCTATTGAGCCTGGGTGAAATACAGAAAGTCTTACAAAACTTACTCTGGGAAGGAATACCAATAAAAAATCTGGTTACCATACTGGAAGCACTTGCTGATTATGCAGCAAAAAGCAAAGATATAAATGTTTTGACAGAATATGTCCGTCAGGCTTTATCAAGGCAGATCACCAGTATTTTTACTGAAGAAGATAATACTATTTATGCTGTTACAATGGATCCTGAACTGGAAGATCAGTTAAATCAGGCTCTTGATAAATCTGATCAGGGTAATTATCTTGCTCTGGATCCCCAAAATGCAAGGGAATTAATAAATAAAATAATAAAAGAAGTACAAAATCTTCTGGAGAAGGGCCATAAACCTATTTTAATTACTTCACCGGTTATCAGGAGACCTATTAAGGAACTAACATATCGATCCTTTGAAGATTTAATAGTTTTGAGTTTTAATGAACTTGAGTCTAATATTAATTTACAGGTTATAGGGACGGTGAAATAAATGAAGGTAAAAAAATATGTTGGAGAAACAATACAGGATACTATTTTTAAAGTAAAAGCAGATCTGGGTTCAGATGCAATAATACTGGATACCAGAAAAATAAAACATGGTGGATTTATGGGTTTTTTCACAAAAAGCAAAGTAGAAGTTCTTGCAGCCCTTGAAGATAACAGAGAAACCCAAAAAACCCTTAAAGAAATTAATGATTTGAAGAAAATGCTAAATAATTTACATAATACCTGGCAGAACAAATCCAGTAAACAGGCAGACCAATTACCAGAACATTTAACTCCGGTTTATAATTTATTAAAGAAACAGGGTATAGCAGAAGAATTAAATCAGCAAATAATCAATGAAATAAAAGAACAGGAAATTAAAAACAAAAAAGAAATAATAAATTATTTACAAAATAAATTTAAAGAAATAATTGGTACTAATCAACCAATTAAATTGAACAAAAAAAGAAAAACTGTATTATTTGCAGGGCCAACAGGAATTGGTAAAACAACAACAATTGCTAAACTGGCAGCTGATTTTACTCTGAAAAAAAACAAAAAGGTAGGTTTGATGACAGCAGATACTTATAGAATAGCAGCTGTAGAACAGTTGCAAACATATAGTGATATAGTAAATATCCCTTTGAAAATTCTTTATAATAACAGGGAAATGAAAAAAATCATAAAAGAGGATTTTAAAGATTTTGATCTTGTTTTGATAGATACAGCTGGTAGCAGCTGGAATGATCAAATACAGCTGGGAAGGCTAAAAGAAATTTGCAATCAGGACTTTATTGATGAAAAACAATTATTAATTAGTCTGAATACCAAAACAGATGATTTAAAAGAAATAATCAATAAATTTTCAATAATCAATCCTGATAGATTGTTAATTACAAAAATAGATGAGACTACAGTATTTGGAGATATAATAAATATTAAAAATAATTTTGATATTCCCTTTTCATATATTACAGACGGACAGGATGTACCTGATGATATTAAAAAAGCCAGTCCTGATTTATTAATAAATTATATACTTGGTGATTTATATGAATGACCAGGCTGCAAAATTAAGGAAAATGGTAGAAAAAAGAAAAGATAATATAGATAATAATTATTATGGAAAAACTCAAAACACACAGATTGTTGCTATTGCCAGTGGAAAAGGTGGTGTGGGTAAATCCAATATAACAATTAATCTGGGGATTGCCCTGCAAAGGCTTGGAGAAAGAGTTCTGGTAATTGATGCAGATATGGGAATGGCTAATATTGATATTCTAATGGGTAAGACTCAAAAGTATAATCTGGGACACATCCTGGAAGATAGATGTAACTTCAATGATGCTATAATAAATGGTCCTGAAGGCTTAAAAGTACTTCCGGGTACATCGGGAATAGAAGATTTCATGAAAATTGGTAAAAAAGAAGTATCAGGATTACTAAATGTTGCTTCACATATGGAATTAAATTATGATATAATTTTACTTGATATCGGTGCTGGAATTCATCAGAGTGTAATTAATTTTTTAATCAGTTCTGATGAAACTATTATAGTTATTACACCTGAACCAACATCAGTAATGGATGCTTACAGTTTAATTAAAGTCTTTTCCAGATATAAAACAGAAAAAGAGCTGGGATTACTGGTCAATAAAGTAGAATCTAAAAAAGAAGCAGCCAAAATAGCTGATAGAATGTTTAAAGTTATTAATCAGTATTTGATTCAGGACATATCTTTATTGGGATATATACCCTATGATCATCTGTTAAAAGAAGCCGTCAAAAAACAACACCCTTTAATAACACTTTATCCTGAAAGCAAATCAGCTCAAGCTTTAACAAAACTGGCTCAAAATTTATTAAATAAAAAAGAAAAAAATCCAGTTAAAGGAGCAAAAGGTTTTATGTATCGTATAATAGGGCTTTTTAATCGTGATTAATGGAGGGCTTTAAATGGATATTCAAAAAATACTAAAAGTAAATCAGAAAATTGAAATAGAAATAAATAGTGGACCCTATCAGGGCACACACCAGAGTAAAATATCTGAAATTAATAAAAAAAATATAAAAGTACTTATACCTTATAATAAAGGGGAAATATTACCCCTGAGAAAGGATTTAAAACTGATAATATATACTACCGGTGATACTGCGGTATATAAATTTAAATCCACCATTATTGACAGGATAAAAGAACCCATTCCTTTACTGGTAATTAAACATCCTGTAAAAGTTAAACGTATTCAGAGAAGAGATTTTTTCAGATTGGATATTATCCGTAAGGTAAAATACTGTCGTATTAATCAAAAAGGAGAAGAAATTGATACATATAAGGAAACAACTACCTCTGATATAAGTGGTGGAGGGGTAAAAATTATACTTAATAATACTTTAAATCTGGATACATTAATTAAAATGTATCTGGATATATCTGAAATTGAGGATATCCCCATAAAAGGAAAGGTAGTGCAATTATATAAATTGGCAAATGGTAAGGCTGCAGGGGTTGAGTTTGTAGATCTGGATACAAGAACCAGAGACTATATAATCGGCTGGATTTTTGATCGTCAGAGAGAATTGAGAAAGAAAGGCTTATTATAATGAAGATTAATATATATATATCTTTGATTTGTGGAGGCCTTGCCTATATAATAACTGTTTTGACGGGGATATTAAGGGCAAATGAATTGGAAGTAGTTTTTAAAAGGGGCTTAAAATCATTAATAATATTTTTTTTAATCGCACTGATTTTTTCGATTATTCCCGAGATAATCAAACAGCTTAACTATCAGCAGGAAAATAATTTTGAAGCAGAAGTTAAGCCTGATAATGATAAAAAAGAGAAAACAGAAGATAATGAGGATCAATTTTCACCCCTGGAGCCACCTGTTCTTGACAGGGAAGAAAATGATTAAAATTAAGGAGAAAAAATGATGAATGAAAAAATTGATAATTATTCTCTGTGGGAAGAATTTAAAGAAAATAATAATCAACAGGCAAGACAGGAATTAATTTTATCCTATCTTTCTCTTGTGAAATATCAGGCTGGAAGAGTTAAAATGCTGGTACCTGGTTTTATAGAAAAAGAAGATCTGGAAAGCTTTGGTATAATTGGTTTAATACATGCAATTGAGAGGTTTGATTATAAAAGGGGTATTAAGTTTTCTACTTATGCTACCAGAAGAATTAGAGGAGCAATTATAGATCATCTTCGTAATCTTGACTGGCTATCCAGTTCATTAAGGCGTAAAGGAAAGGAAATAAAAAAAACATTTTCCAGGTTATCAGATGAACTTGGTAGAAAGCCAACAAAAAAAGAATTACTGGAACATCTTGATATTTCTGAAGATAAACTTGATAAGATATATAACAAATTATATTCAGCACAATGGTTATCACTGCAACAGGATATGGGTGAAGGTAAATTATTTGATTTTATTGAAGGAAACAAAAACCAGGAGCCGGAAAAAATATTGGATAGAAAGGAAAAAGAAAAGATTTTAGCTCAAGCAATTGATAAACTACCCCGAAAAGAATTTTTGGTAATTAGTCTGTATTATTATGAAGATATGACTCAGGAAGAAATAGCTAAAACACTGGAATTAAGTGCTGCCAGAGTTTCTCAATTACATAAAAAAGCTATTTACCGCTTACGCGGCCATCTGAGTAGCAAAAAACAGCAATTAGCAGGTGTATAGCAAGTGGGGGGATAAAATTGAAGGAGAATATCAGGGTTGAAGCTAAAAACAAAGAAGATGCTCTAAAAAAGGGATTAATAAAGCTGCAAGAAAAGAACATTGATGCTACCAGAGAAGACCTTATTGTTAAATTAATTGAAGAAAATAAGGGTTTTCTAGGTTTTGGAAAAAAGAATAATCTATATCAAATTGAATTAAATAAAAAACAGGAAAAAGAACAGGAGGTATCCCCTGCTGAGTTTCTGGATGATATTAATATAGATGGTGAATTTAAAATTAAAATTGCAGATGATGGTGTCTTTGTTAAAGTAATTCCACCTCAGGGTCAGGGAGAAAAAGTTCAGTATCAACTTGTAAAAAAGGAGCTGGATAAAAAAGAAATAGTTGAGATTGACTGGAGAATATTACAGGAAGCTGTTAATGAAGCTGAAGATGAATGGATAAAGATAGCCCCCAGAAAACCTGAACTTGACCGGGAAGCAGAGGTAAATGTAGAAATAAGTAAGGATAGACTAAAAGCCTTTTTAGATTATCGACCTGCACTCGGTGGTAAGAAATTGACTTTTTCTGCTCTCAAAAAAAAGATAAAAGAAAAAGGTGTTGTTTACGGTTTAAAAGATGAAAAAATAAAATTAAGTGTTGATAAAAGAGAACCTGTAGAAAAAGTTTTGATTGCAGAGGGTAAAGCCCCTGTTGCTGGCAAAGATGCAGAATATATTTACCATTTTGAACAGAAGGAAGACTCTATTGGTACAGAGAGAGAAGATGGCAGTATTGATTTTTTCAATCTGGGTTTAATCAATAATGTACAGCCCGGTGATGCACTGGTAAGTATAAAAAAACCGGTACCAGGTGAACCAGGAATAGGGGTTGATGGTAAAGAAATACCCCCTAAAAAGCCTGTTGATAAATCACTGCCAGGAGGCAAAAATGTTGAAGCTAGAGATGAAAGAACACTGGTTGCTACCATTTCGGGTCAGGTTGTTAAAAGCAGAAATAAAATAGATGTACTTCCGGTTCATCATGTTAAGGGAAATGTGGATCTTTCTACGGGAAATATTGACTTTGTTGGAAATGTTCAGGTTCAGGGAGATGTTCTTGAAGGTTTTGAAATAAAAGCTGAAGGAAATGTAGAGGTAAAAGGAAATGTAAATGCAGCTACAGTTGAAAGTGGTGGAGAGGTTGTAGTTCATAAAGGTTTTATCGGTAAAAAGAAAGGGAAAATCGAGGCTGAAGGAGATGTGAAAATTAAGTTTGTTGAAAATGGAAACATAAAAACATCGGGTGATATATATGTAACTGATGCTGTAATGCATAGTAGATTAATATCCGGCAATAAAATAGATGTTACCAAAAATAAAGGATTAATAGTAGGGGGAAAAAGCAGAGCTGCCCGTGAAATTGCGGCCAATATTATTGGATCTGCCTTTGCAACCGAAACCCATATTGAAGCTGGAAATGATCCTGATGTAAAGGAAAGAACTAAGGAATTGAAAGAAGACACCAAAAAAATGAATAAAAATTTATTAAAAACAAAAAGAGCTATAAAATTATTACAAAAAATGAAAAAAAAGATAGGGAAATTACCTGTTGAAAAAGAAAAAATGTACCAAAAACTCCTGGAAACAGAAAAAAGGCTGGAAAAAAAGATTGAAGATAATGAACTGGAAATGGAAGAATTAAATGATAAAATGAGGCGTATTGATGAAGGTAGAATTGTAATTAATACAAAAATTTATCCGGGAGTAAGACTTACAATTGGTAAGGCCAGTTATAATGTTCAGGATGAAATTACCAAATCAATCTTTATTGAGGAAAAAGGAGAAGTTCGCACAATGAGTATCTAAGGGGGTATTAAAATGAATCAACCTCTAAATCCAAACACACTTCTTCCTATGTCTCTGGAAGTTGATAGAATTAACCAGATTCAGTTTCAGGCACCTGGAGAACAACAGGCCAATCTTATACAACAGATGAAAGAAAAAAAACAATTAAAACAGAGAAGAGTTAATTCCAAAGAAGAAACCGAATCAGCAAAAATTAGAGATGATGGTACAACAGATAAAAATACTAAAAATGCAGAAAATAAGGCAGGAAAGAAAAATTCAAAAGGTTCATTAATTGATTTCAAGATTTAATTTAGTGGAGCAAACAGGTGGGAGGGTTATAAATGGCTTATGTATTAATTATAGTCGGGATTATTTTATTATCTCTTAGTATTTATAAAAAAATCAGAATTTATAACTTAACAAACAGTTATGAAAATAATGATATTGAAGAAAAGTTGGATCATATTATTACAAATATAGCCAGTAGCCAGCAGAATATAAACCAGGAACTGGGTGATATTAAAGAGAAGTTTGACAGATTGAATACTACAGAAAAAAAAGAGAATAAATCATTTAAAAATGTTCTAAAAAATTATCAACAGGAACAGAATATTCCCCAAAAATATCGAGAAGTTTTTGAAATGATAAAAAAGGGTAAAAATTGTCAGCAAATTGCCAGTGAATTAAAAATGGGTATAAGAGAAACTGAATTGATTGCTAAATTATACCGAAAAGAGGCTGATAATCATGTCTGATAAATTTTTAAAATATTTTAGTCTGGATATTATCATGATATTTAGTATTATTCTAATAATGACAGGAATTTTTATGCTTAGAACAGATAACCAGGAAAATAATACAGATTATGCATATAATCAGGAAAACAGTAATAGTCTTTTTAATCAAAAACCAGGAAATGAGATATCACTTGAATATGATGATATTAATGATAACAAACAGGAAACCCTGGAAACAAAAACAATTGAAATACCTTCCGGAATATCAACACTGGAGGCAGCAAGAATACTGGAAAACAATAATATTGTTGATGCAGATGAGCTATTATATATAATAAATTTATTTGATATGGAAAAAAGAATAGCTTCCGGGACTTATCAATTTTCCCGGGATACAAAATTAAGTCAGATACTTGATGAAATTATTATTCCAGTCAAAGGGGGTGAAAAAAAATGATTAAAGGTTTATTTACTGCGGCTTCAAGTATGGTTGCCACCAGACGCAATCTGGATGTTGTGGCAAATAATCTGGCCAATGCTGATACTACTGGTTTTAAAAGAAAAGAAGGAGTAAGACAATCTTTTCCGGAGATGATGATGTCCAGAATTGAAAAACAAAAACCTACTAAAGAAATTGGCTCAATGGGAACAGGGGTTTTTCTTGAAGAAACCTATACTGATTTCAGTTCAGGAGAATTTCAGTATACAGGTAAGGGCCTTGATTTTGCAATTGAAGGTGATGGTTTTTTTATGATCCAGGGATCAGACCAGGTTTTTTACACTAAAAATGGAGATTTCACTCTTGATTCAGAAGGTTATCTGGTTACCCAGCAGGGATATCATGTTCTGGGGAACAACCAGCAACAACTTCAGGTTGTTGAAGGAGAAGATATTAATATTGATGCTGAAGGAAGGATTCATTCAGGCCTTCAGGGTGCAGATCAAATTGGTATTGCCAGTTTTAATGATCAAAGTTTATTACAAAAAATTGGAGAGAATCTTTATCAAACTGGAGAGGCTGAAGAGGAGTTAGCAGAAAATTTTCAGGTTAGACAGTATTATCTTGAAGGATCTAATGTTAATATTGTTGAAGAAATGGTAAAAATGATTGAGAAAAATCGATTATATGAAGCCAATCAAAAAATGATTACAGCTATGGATGAAAATCTGGGACAGGCTGTTAATGAAATTGGCCAGGTACGTTAGGAATAACTCAGCCGGACCTTAACAGGAAGCTGATTTGCTGTTGACCGAATGATACAGCAATATGGTTATTCCCCAAAAATAAAAAATTTACAGGAGGGAAAAAAATGATAAGTGCTTTATGGACAGCTGCAACAGGTATGCATGCACAACAAACAAATATTGATGTAACATCAAATAATCTTGCCAATGTAAATTCTTCAGGCTTTAAAAAGAGTAGAGTGGGATTCCAGGATTTAATGTATCAAACCATAACTCAACCGGGAAGCCCCAATACTCAAGGAGCACAAATTCCGGTGGGAATTGAAAAAGGACATGGTGCCAGGGTGGCCTCAACTCAAAAAATATTTACTGAAGGTAATTTACAGAACACAGAAAACCCCCTGGATATAGTTATAGAAGGAGATGGTTTTTTACAGGTTCAATTACCTGATGGCTCAATTGCCTATACACGGGATGGTTCACTAAAACAGGATAGTAATGGTACAATAGTTACTTCAGAAGGATATACTATACAGCCTCAAATGCAAATTCCGGAGGATGCAACAGATATAACTATTACTTCAGATGGTACAGTTAATGTTCAGATTGCAGGTAGAAATGAACCACAGCAAATAGGCCAGATAACACTGGCAAGGTTTTCTAATCCTGCAGGACTTAATAGTATGGGACGAAATCTATTTGAAGAAACTGTTGCTTCAGGTTCAGCTATGGTTGGAAGTCCGGGTACAGAAGGATTTGGAACTATTGCTCAGGGTTTTCTGGAAATGTCAAATGTAAAAGTAGTAGAAGAAATGGTTAATATGATTGCCGCTCAGAGAGCCTATGAAACTAATTCTAAGAGCATACAGGCTGCAGATGAGATGCTTTCTACTGCCAATCAACTACGTCGTTAAAAATACCTGAACGGGGTTAGATAATTATGAAAAAAAATTATATTAAGACAGTAACTTTAATTTTGGTTTTAATATTTGTTTTTTCAGTCAGCACTCAGGCTGAAGTGATAAATATTACAATTCCTGCTGAAGTTGAAGTTACTGATATAAATATTCTTCTTGGAGAAATTGCAGAGATTAGGGGTTTATCAGGAGATCACCTGCAGGAAATTGAGATGATTGATCTGGGAGATTCCCCCGGTCCCAATAACAGGGTTATCTTATATCGGGATATAATAGTTAATCAGTTAGAAAAATATGATTTTACAGATGATAATATAGAAATAAATATACCACAAAGGATTTCAGTTATTCTAAGAACACAGAAACTGGAAATTGATCAATTAATTGATATTATCAAAGATAAGGTATCAGAGGAATTTGATTATGACAGAGAATCAATAATAATTAATCATCTATATGATTACAGAGATATATATCTACCTCTAACAGATTATGATATAGAAATTGATGTTTTAAATCAGGATCAGATTCCCGGTACAGTTACCCTGATTTTAAAAATAATAATAAATGAAGAAATCTGGGAAAGACGTTTTTTGCCAGGTATGGAAATAATAATTACAAAAGATGTTTTTGTGGCCAATAGAAATATTATGAGAGGTAATCAGCTTAATATAGATGATTTTTCTCAGGAAACAAAAGAAATTGACTCACAATACCGAGGACAGTTAATACAGGATTCTGATGACCCCTTATTTGAAGAAGGTGTAATAAAAGTTTCCATGGGAAAAGGAGATTTATTAACCAGTTATTATATAGATACAGATTTAAATAAACAGAATACTGGTCTCTCCAATAATAATACAAATACTGGTATCAATCAGAATGAAATTGTTAGATGGGGTGATGTGTTGACTGCCAGTGTTTCTATTGGTCAGCTACAAATCAGTGTAAAGGTTAAGGCCCGAGAAACGGGTCAAATAGGAGAAATAATAACAGTTGAAAATATTAATTCAGGACAGCAGTTTTCAGCCCTGGTTTTAAGTTCTAAGAGAGTTGAAGTTGAAATTTAAATATTTATCTCCATAACACAGGGAAGGTGAGATACAGACAAATGGAAACAAAAAAAATTTATATATTCTGTTTGCTTATGATCTTTATAGTCTTTTTTAGTGGAATATCTTTAGCAGCAAATTCACTCTGGTCAGAAGATTCAAGGAATTTATTTACTGACAGAAGTGAATTTATAGAAGGAGAAATTGTTACAGTAGTAATTGAAGAAAATGCCAGTGCCATACAGAGTGCAAGTACAGATACTGTGCAATCCAGTAGTGTTGAAGCAGAGGGAAGAATAGGATTCCTCAATCTGGTGGGATCATTTCTGTTTGGCTATTCTGAAGAAGATTTTGCTGATGGGGAAACTGGTAGACAGGGAATGATTGAAGCAAAAATAACAACTGAGATTGTTGAAATAACAGAAAACGGAAATTTAATTATTGAAGGTGAAAAAAGATTAACAATAAATGAAGAAGACCAGATAATAAAGCTGTCAGGAACTGTTCGACCACAGGATATTGATCTGGATAATCAAATAAGTTCAGAAAGGGTTGCCAATGCAGTTATTGAATATAAAGGGGAAGGGGTAATTGCTGATAAACAGAGACCTGGTTTATTTAGCAGAATATTTAACTGGTTGTTTTAACAAATCAGGAAAGGAAAGGGGTTGTTATGAGAAAAATAATATTTTCTTTAACCATAATAATTGTTTTAGGTTTAAATTTAAATGTGACAGCACAACAAATAAATGATAATATTATAATAGATGAAGATTATAACATAAATTCAGGCTATAATGATCCTGAAGTAAGAATTGGTGATATAACCAGGCTGGAAGGGGTAAGAAATAATCAGTTAATTGGTTATGGAATAGTTATTGGATTGGCTGCAACTGGAGATTCAAATCAAAGCCAGGAAAATCTTCAGACCAAACAGAACATGTTAAACTATTTTGGTATTGATGTTAGTACTGACGATATTAGCAGTGTCAATACTGCAGTAGTAATAGTTACAGCAACTTTACCCCCTTATTCTCATTCAGGGGACCAAATAGATGTTACTGTTAATTCATTTGGAGATGCTGAGAGTTTACGAGGGGGTACTTTACTGCAGACACCTTTACAGGCAGCTGATGGGGAAATCTATGCAGTTGCCCAGGGAGCAATAACCATGGGCGGAAATGAGCAAACTCATGCAACTGCTGGATTGATTCCCAATGGTGCTATTGTGGAAAAAAGTCTTTATATGGAGAGTACAGAGGATCAATTTAATATACTTTTAAAAGAACCTTCTTTTGATACTGCTTTTCAAATAATTGAGGCCATAAATAATCATTTTGAGGGTGAAAATATAGCCAGGGCCAATGGTCCCAGCCTGATAATTCTGGAAATTCCAGAGGAAGAGAATTATGTTAGCTTTGTATCTCAAATTA
>PWOK01000109.1 GCA_003557445.1 Halanaerobiaceae bacterium | reverse complement strand
GGAGAATGAAAAATAACATTACCCAGAGCATTCCAGGGTCCTGAGTCCTGCCAGAAAAAATAATTAAAATTATTTTTATTTATCTGCTCCCAGTCAATATTATCAGGGTTTACCTCCTGATAACCACTATTATCTACAGTATATACTCTAATATTTCTATCTTTAAGAAAGCCAGTGTCTTTCTTTACTTCAGGTAAGTAATCATTTACAGCTATAGAATGTGGAATATACCACCGGGGATTAAAGACCATTTGTTTGATTTTTTCTGAAAAAACAGGTGTTTGTCTATCTTCTTTACCGATAATTATATTCATTTCCATGATAGTATTATCATTTTCTATTACTTCCAGTTTAAAAGCAGGAATGTTTACTAAAATATATCTTGAATTACTATCTATTGAAAGCCATCTAAATCTATCAAGATTTATTTTAATTGTATCAATAATATCATCTATAGGTCTGTTTAAAGCATTTACAGTTTGAGAATCAATAATACCGGTTATAGATAAACCATATCGTATTTGAAAATTAATTATTGCTTTTCTTAAATTATCATCAAATAATTTTTCATCTTCAATTTCAAGATTAATCATTTGATTGGGTTCATTTTTTAATCGTTCTCGAACTTTAACAATTTCCTGGCTTCTATTTCCAGGATTGAGATTGGTCCCGGGAGAAATTACAGGCCAGCCCCCATTTTCTCTAATTTTTCGATATTCATTCAAACTATCCACCAGTTTATTATATTTATTAAACTGAGGTCTCATTTCATTGATCTTTTCCATTAAATTATTATTATTTATACCTTCTTTTAAAATCTGTTTATAAATATATGAATTTTCGGGTAATTTTCTTTTTATTTTTTTTTCATAGTCAATTCTTCCCTGATCAAGGTCAGAAATATATATAAAAAAAGCATCTGTTAATAATACATCTATTGAGGCAAGGATTTGAGCATAATTCTGTCCCACCTCATTGTTTTTTTTAAGTGATAAAAGTTTAATGGTTAAAATGTGATAATCCATGGGCATAAGCCCTTCTTTATATGAATTATTTAGTAGTGATATAAAATCTTCTGTTTTATCTGTTATACCGTTTTTATCAACCCAGATAGGTCTAAAATCACGTTCTATGTATATATCCTGAGTTAAATACCAGGAAGAAATAAATCTATTTCTAACCCTGAAAAAATCAAATCCATGACCAAGGGAAAATATTTGTTTTATTTCTCGTTGAATGGCAGTAGAATTCTGATAGTTAACAGATTCTATAAAAGAAATATTAAATATTAAGATAACAATAAATATAAATATAATATAAAAAACAAGACTTTTATTTAGCATTTTTCAACCTCCTGGATATACTAATTAATTATATTATATTTATATTTACACCAATTTAAAATATACTTTAATATATTTTAATTATATTTAAGTAAACATAAAGCAAACCAAGTCTTATTGAAAAATGAAAAATAAGATATAATGTTGTTTTTGAAGTTGATATTAACCACATATTCGAAATATCACCAGGTGGTATTTTCTGTTTGAAATTTTGTACAGTATCAGCTATTACATAGATAACATCAATTAAAATTGACAAAAAAATCAATAAAAATATCATCTGATTATTTATGGGAGTAAAATATATTAGTAAAAAAGTAATTAGAAGGAAGTCTGTTTCACCAATCATGCCTCCTGCAAGATAAAAATATGTAAAATAGGTATTAATATTAAAACTATTATATGTTTTTACAAACTCTTTAAAATTATCAGGAGTAACCCATTTCCCTTCATGATTTTTTAAGGCAATCCGAAAGGGAATAGAAAAATTAATTTTAATTCTTTCTTTTGGTATTCCAGCCATACGTCCACTTACATAATGACCTATTTCATGAGAAAACCTAAAACAAATTGCAAAAATTATAATAAAAATCAAATTATATAAATAATAAGTCATTACATTTCAGCTCTCCTTAAAAAAAGCCCCTGCTGATTAATTATATATTATTTATTGCAGGGACTCATATATAAATTATTAAAGGATTATTCTTGCTGGTGGTTACCATATCCTCTAGAATGATCAACCAGTTCTATATCCGGAATAACACCTAAAACGGGTACATCTATTAATTTTTCAATATCCTTTTCTTCTTTTACTGTAGTATCCATAAAATCGATTAAGAAGACAAGGCCTGTACCTGCAAAAACTCCAAGGAAACCTGCAATTATAAGATTTAAAAGAATTCTTGGACTAACAGGTACTTCCGGTAATTTAGCAGGATGTACTATCTGAACATCACTGACTTCTCTTTCAACTGCAATTCTACTTCTTTCAACTTCTTCTGATAACATTTTATAAGTATTATTGGCAACTTCAACATCTCTTTTTAAACGTGCAAGGTCATAATTTTTATCAGAAAGCTGTCTTAATTCATTTTCATAAAACTCTATATTTTCTATAATAAGAGATTTACTGCTTTCCTGGCCTGCAATCTTAGCTTCCAGAGAAATTCTTTCAGATAATAAATTACGGTATTGTTGTAGATTATTTCCAATATCATCTGGTTCCTGTGTTAATTTTCTGGAGTTTTCTCTGATACTTTCTTCAAGATTTATGATTCTTTTATTAAGGGAATTAACCTCAGGTGTATCTTCACCCAGGCCTCTATTTAAATAATCAATTCTCTGGGCTTCCAGTTCAGCAAGTTGACCCTGAAGTTTTTCTATTAAACGGTCAGTAACAATACCTGCTTCATCAGGTAATCTTTCCTTTAATACCGAGAGCCTTTCATTAATTCTTTCAAGTTCCATTTCATTTTCTCTAATGGAAATATCTGTTCTTAACAATTGATTTTCCAGTTCAGATAACTGATTATTAATTTTACTGGCTTCATTATCCAGAGATATAATACCAACTTCATTTTGATAATTTCTTACAGCCTGTTCAGTTCTATCAACTTCTTCTTCAGCCCTTTTAACCTGTTCCAGTAAAAAGTCAAGGACACGAGAAGATTGTTCTCTTGCTCTAGCCTGACGATATTGTTGATAAGCAGTGGAAACAGACCAGGCACCATCACGGGCAATTTCGGGAGTCAAACCCTTAACATTAATTTCTATAAGATCTGTACCACTAATATTATTAACACTGATTCTTTTATCTAGATCAGGAATTGCTTCCTGACTGCTTTTT
>PWOK01000078.1 GCA_003557445.1 Halanaerobiaceae bacterium | reverse complement strand
GCTTCTCCCAGACGCATTATAGATCCCTGGCCAAACTGTTTTTCGATTCTTTTTACTGCCATATCAAGAGCTTTTTCTTTTTCCTTGCTCAATATAATCACCTCTTATTAGCATTTACTAACATTTATTATAAAACAAACGTTTTCAAAAGTCAAGGTTTTTTAGGGAAAATTTATATATTTTTTTATATACTGGGCCTTCTGGTAATAGTTTACTTTCATAAAGATGAATATTTTTAATTTTGTTATATATATTGATAAAAATATTTTCTTTTATATTTTTGAGGTTTTGAAATAATTTTTTATAATCAGTATTTTTGTAACTTCGAGCAATAGTTAAATGTGGGGTATATTTTTTTTGATCTGGGGCAAAGGATTTCTCTGTTAATTTTTTTTCAAGATCGTTGTAGATATCACATAATATTTTATACCCTTTATTTATTTCAAGATATAATACCCGGGGATGATTTATATCAGGAAAGGCATTTAGACCTGAAAATTGAATCGAAAAATTTTTATATTCTTTTGAAATTTCTTTCATGCTTTGTTCTATAATTTTTAATTTGTCTGGATCTGTATCTCCCAGAAATTTTAATGTTAAATGCCAGTTTTCTTTATTAACCCATTTTAAATTCTGGTCAATGTTATTATTTATTTTAGATACTTTTTGGCTTATTAATTTTTTATTCCTTTTTGATACATCAAAAGCAATAAATAAACGCATTAATTCTTCCCCCTGTTTTTTAAATATCTATACAAATAATAAAATACATAGTTAGCAGACATTATCTTATTATTTTTTCTGTTACCTTTTAAATCCAGTTTATAAACATATGTTTTTTTACAGGTAGCTATAGATATATATACTAAACCAACTGGTTTTTCAGATGTTCCCCCTCCAGGTCCCGCAATACCTGTAATACCAATTCCTATATTTGTATTAAATTCTTCTTTAATTCCTCTGGCCATTTCTTTTGCTATTTGTTCACTAACTGCACCATATTCTTTTAATATATTTTTGGAAATACCTAGTTCTTTTTCTTTTATTATATTACTATAAGCAATAATTCCTCCTGTAAAATATTGAGAACTTCCCGGTATATCAGTCAATTTAGAACCTATTAAACCTCCTGTACATGATTCTGCAATACTAATAGTTAATTCATTTTTTTTCAATAAATCTGCAACAAGTTCAGGTAAAGATTTTTTTTTGGTAGTAAATATGTATTCTCCTGCTTTTTCTCTTATTTTGTTTTCTGTTGTTTTTATCATCTTATCAGCTTTTTGGTGAGAGTCTGCTTTTGCAGTAATTCTTAAACTGACCACTCCTTTAGAGGCCAGCAAAGCCATAGTTGGATTACTCTGGTTATTAATCTCCTGTTGAAGTTTTGTCTCCAGTGCTGATTCTCCTATTCCATAGAATTTTAATGTTTTTGATTTTATAATAAAACCTGTTTTTTGTTTTAAATAAGGAAAAACCTGTTGCTTAAACATTGCTTTCATTTCTTCAGGTACACCGGGTAATGAGATTAAAATATGATTATTAAATTCCAGTAATATTCCAGGAGCTGTTCCCCCATTATTGATAATCGGTTCTGCACCTTGTGGAAGAAAAGCCTGTCTGTAATTATTATCAGTAAATTTTCTGTTTCTTGATTCAAAATAATTTTTAATTGATTTGAACAGCTTATCATCTTTATAAAGAGGATTTCCAGTACTTTCAGCAACTGCAGAACGAGTTATATCATCTGTGGTTGGTCCCAATCCACCTGTTGTTATGATAATATCAGCTCTTTTAAGAGCCTGTTTAATGGTTTTTATAATCCTTTTTTTGTTATCACCTACTGTACTGATATAATTTATATCAAACCCCAGTTCAGTAAGACCGGAAGCAATATAAGCTGAATTGGTATCCACTATATCACCAAGTAATAATTCAGTACCAATAGAAATAATTTCTGCTCTCACATTATATTCTCCTTTTTTTTTAACTTTTTAGTTGTTTAAATTATATCATAAATATATTATATTTTTAAATTATTTTAAGTTCATTATAATGCTGATTTATGTATGCCGGAAATTCAAGCTTCTTTTCCGGCCTTTTTATTTATTAGTTTTCTTAATTCTTCTCCAGAATATTTTTCTGAATTTACCAATATCAACGACATCTGTTTTATAAAATCTTTATAATCTAAAATTATTTTTTTGGTTTTTTCCTCATAATAAGAAAGATTTTTAGTTATCTGTTTATAAAGAATATCTAAAGGTATATCTTCAATATTTACCACACCTAAATCTGTCATACCTGCTGAAACCATATTTTTTACCAGCTTTACTGCATTTTCAAAATCATTAGCAGCCCCTGTACTTCTGGAATGAAGTATTACTTCTTCAGCAAGAGCACCGGCAATACTAATACATATTTGACGTTCAAGATAGTCCTCTGTCTGCAGGAAAATATCTTCTTCTGGATTATGACGAACATATCCCAGAGCATTACCCCTTGAAGTTATAGTAATTGTTGACACTGAGCCAGGATTTAGTATTTCTCCAACCAGGGCATGTCCTGATTCATGAATAGCAATTCGTTTTAATTCATCATCACCTGGCCGTCTATCAAGTTTTTCCACCATTATTACTTTATCAATGGCCTCCATAAAATGATCTTTCTTGATAATATTACTTTCATCTCGT
This sequence comes from Halanaerobiaceae bacterium, assembly GCA_003557445.1. The sequence continues at coordinate 503 of PWOK01000078.1, read as the reverse complement.
AAGGCAAGTATTGCTGCCTCATTGGCCAGGTTTTCAAGATGTGCTCCAGAAAATTGAAATGTTTCCCTGGCAATTTGATCAAGGTCAACTTCAGGAGCAAGAGGCTTATTGTTAGTATGAATCTTTAATATACTCAATCTGCCATCCTTTGCCGGAAGATCAACCTTAACAATTCTATCAAATCTTCCCGGACGTAAAAGAGCAGGATCAAGAATATCAATACGGTTTGTTGCAGCCATAACCAGAATCTGTACTCCATTATCTATAGATAAACCATCCATTTCCACCAGTAGTTGATTTAAAGTTTGATCATATTCCAGATGACTTGTTACCTTGCCTCTTTTCCCTCCAAGAATATCAATTTCATCAATAAAAATAATTGCACTTGTTTTATCGGCCTTTTTAGCATTCTTTTCGGCATTTTTGAATAATTTTCTTACTCTTTTTGCTCCCACCCCGGCATACATTTCAATAAATTCACTTCCTGAAGTAGCCAGAAAAAT
>PWOK01000125.1 GCA_003557445.1 Halanaerobiaceae bacterium | reverse complement strand
TTCCATTCCACTTCCTACCTCTTCAGCACTTTTATTTATTTGAATTGTAATTTCATTCATATTCTGTGATGATTCTATTAATTGTTCAGAAGCTTCTTTAATATTTATTAAAATTTCTTTTAATTGATTCACCATCTTATTAAAGGACTGAGCCAGTATACCCAATTCATCTTCTCTTTCTGTATCCCTATTCTCAAGTAAAACTGCTGATCTTAAATTACCTTCTTTAATTTTATTAAAGGATTTTACAATTCTCTCAAGTGGTTTTAACTGCCAGCTAACAATTAAAGCTATTAGCAGAAAAACAACTATTAAACTGATTAGAGAGATATATATAATAATTCTTCTTATCTGAGCTACAGGAGCATTAATTTCACTCTCCTGAATACTTGAAGCCAGATACAAATTATGTCCTTCAATTCTGTCTAAAATATTTATAACACCATTAATTACTTCTTGATTTCTATTAATTTCCTGATCCAGCTGATTTCGAAACCAGTCTGTTTCCATTTTCGATCCAATCACCTCTCTTTGAGGATGATTAAGGATAATGCCCTCTTTATTAAGTAGCATTAATCTACCAGTGTCACCAAAAGAAACATCCATATGACTAGTTACATCTTCTATTGATAGAGCAATAACTAAATAGGCAATTTTTTCATCATTCTGATAAATAGGGTGATTATATAGAAGTCGGGCTTCATCTTCTATATTTTTTATATCTCCTATATTTATATCTTTATATTCTGTTTCCAAAACTTTTTCTAATAATAAATTTTCTTCACGTCTATCCATAGCACTGGTCACTCTGGTATCAAGAACCACTTTTCCATCTGGTAGAGCAACATAAGCTATTTCTGCTCCATTTATTGTAGCAAGACTATCCTTTATATTGCCTGCAACAGAAAATCCACCATCCACCATGTCATGAAAAAAACTTCTGGATTGATTTACTTCTGCTTCAGAAGCATCTGTTTCCTTTAATTCCTGATAATCTTGATAATATGTATAAATTAACGATAATGTTGATCTTAAAGTACCCGATTCTCCAATTAATCCTGCCTGATAATCGAGATTATAAAAAAGATTTTCCAGATATGCTCTCTGGGAATTTTGTAGAATATCTGTCTGCTCCTCAACTTGATCTGTAACTATACGAGAAGTAAAATTATATGTTACTAAACCAATAGAAGATATTATTACAAATAAAAGAATAATTGTCATTAAACTGAGTTTCCATTTTAATTTAAATTTTTTTAACATTTTGCTAATCCCCCTTGTTAGTGTTTTTTGTTATTTAGTCAATTTCCTTAAAATTTATGTAATAACATTACTAAATATTTCTCCTTTAATTTTTTCTTTTAGTATATTTCTCTAAAAGAATAAAATTTCCTTTAATTTTTCGTAAAATTTAATAAATTAAAATATTAATATTGAAACTTTTGGTTAAAGCTATTTAATATATAAAAATGTCCCTACCTTATTATTTATTTTTCTAAAGGTAAGGGACATTTTTAAATTATTTTACTTCTTTTTATATTATCTAACCGAAGAGATATTTATATAATTAATGTCAAAACCACCTTTTTCGACTACAAAACGCAAAACCTGTTCTCCTTCAGAAAGATCAATGTTTTCTACAGTAACAGTAGACCAACTTTCACTGCTCCCAGTTGAAGGTACATTAACAGTTCCTGTAACATCCTGACCATCAATTTCCATTCTAAACTTACCGTCTTCTACAGGGGATGCCAGTCTAACATCAATATTATATATTCCATCTTCATTTACATCAATTGTATAATTCAACCACTCACCATCTGCAAGTTGAGCAACCTTATAATCACTCATAAAATCATTACAGGTCTTAATTACTATTTCTTCAGATCTATATAAACTTTCAATTTCTTCAGGTACTGGTTCAGGCCGATAATGGCCCACTCCCTGTCCTCCTCCATCAAAATCTTCAGCCTCTATATCACCTGGAACTGAATGAGGCTTTCCATAATAAGGGCCTTCAGGTACAACTATTTCTTTTTCTATAATCTGCGATAAATAGTAAAATCCTAATTCATCTTTAACCAGAGCCTGTATTTTATAACTACCAGGATCTGTATCTTCCCAGCTTAAAGACCAGTATTCTTCTCTTTGGTCAGCCTGACCTATTAATTCTTCATTGATAAAAAACTCTACTTCAGTTATTTTGTCATTAATAGCAGCCTTTAAATCAAACTTTGAATAAGCTTCAATATCTTTATCAATATTCAGGAATTTTATATTTTCCTCAATCTTTTTATTTCTTGAAAGATATAGTTGATATTTATTATCCAATTCTTCAGCATCAATTCTATAAACAATTGTTCTTGATTTATAATTATCCTCAAGAAAAACAATATATTCACCATCACGATAATAAGCCTTCATTCCCTGGGTTATATCTACCAGACCAACTCTTCCCCATAATCTACGCATATTTGAATTATTCATCCAGCCTACATAACGTGCATCTTCAAGGCGATAAACATCTATATGACCTCTATCAACTGCTGTTAATCTTTCTCCACCTGGAGAATTAACATCAGCTGAACCACCCCGACTTATAAATAAATAATCACCGGCAACTGAATAAACTGTGGGATTACCATCTTCATGGGGACCTCTTCTTTCAATTTGATAGGGAGGAACCAATTCCCAGGTTGGATCCTGAAGTTCCCCATCAATCTCTATACCATCATAACGATGAATAACAGTACCTCCCGATTTCCAGTGATGGTCCTCATCTGGATGTTCTCGGGTAAAACCATTAAGTATCATCAGGTTATCCCTTTCAGGATAATAATAAATTCTACGCAATTCAGTAAAAGATCTCGGAGTTTTAATAGTATTACGAGATGTTTCTGTATAAACAGGAACTTCATCTTCTGTAAAGTAATCTACCGGATAATTATAGATATCACCGTGAAGAGTGGGAAGCCAGATAGTACCTTCACTGTCCACAAACATACCTCTGGTCCTGTATTCTGTCCTACCCATTATCTCATCATTATCTATTTGACCATCTCCATTTTTATCTATCCATAATTCTCCATTAATTAAATGACCACTGGGAATCCAGATCTCACTTTCTGGATCAGGATCCTGACGATATATATATATCCTGTCTCCATTCATATTGACCACATATTTATATATCTGGCC
>PWOK01000024.1 GCA_003557445.1 Halanaerobiaceae bacterium | reverse complement strand
TAGATGAGTTACAGATGAAACCGATACCGAGGTCTAAGGAGCTTATTCCTTTAAGTCTGGCCACCTATTCAGAGAAATGGAACCGCTGGCATTTCAAGAACGGTAGTGTGTTGCAGTTTACTTATTTAAAGAAAAAAGGCGATGAAACACGTTTCCAGAGTGGTGAATTTCCCTTAATAATATTTGATGAATTAACTGGCTTTGAAGAATACCAGTATATTTATTTGTTAAGTAGAAACAGGACTTCAAAAGCAGGGATAGTGCCGAAGATAATTTCAGGCACAAACCCTGGTGGAGTGGGGCACACGTGGGTAAGAGCACGGTTTATTGATTTTGCTCCCCCATATAAGGTGAAGGAGGCTCCGCAAGATGAAGTCCTGGCCAGGGAGGGATTGCCACCCAGGAAACGTCTTTTTATACCTGCAGTTTTAGAAGATAACCAGATACTGGTCAATGCTGACCCTGGTTACAGGGCAAGACTGTTGTCCATGGACGAGTCGAACCGAGACGCACTTTTATTCGGTAACTGGGACGCTTTTTCAGGTAAGGTTTTCAAGGAGTTAGACCCTTCAGTCCATGGGGAGGAGCCGAGAAAGTTTCCGAAGAAATGGCCAAAGATAATGAGCATAGACTGGGGCTACGCCAAGCCTTTTGCGATTTACTGGGCGGCCATAGACCCCTATAATTATGGAAGAGTGCACGTTTACAGGGAATATTACGGGGTAAAGCGTAACCATGCAGGGGAAATACTTTCTAATAAGGGAGTGGAGCTTTCTGCAAGTTTTGTGGCCAGAAGGATAAAACAGATTGAAGAACAGGCAGGAGAGGAAGTTGACTTTAGGGTAGGCAGTAGGGATTTATTTAAAAAAGAAGGGCACACACGCACACAGCACGCAGGGGAATCGAAATGCCTGGCCGATACCTTTGCAGAATACGGAGTGCACATCACGCCTGCTAACAACGACAGGATTCAAGGGAAAAACAATATTCACGAATATCTTAAATATCGCCCTGACGGAATACCTGGAGTGCTTATCAATAAATACTGCCAGCATTTTTGGAGGACGATACCTGGACTGCCTTTTAGCACCTCAAACCCTGAAGACGTGGAAGACCAGTCACATATTGAAGACCACGCTTACGAATCGTTTAGATATTTGCTAATGGGTGCACCGACCATACATGGAGACGAAGACGACATCATTGAAGAGGAATTTCAAATGGAATTAGCCATAGAGGAAGCCAGAAACGCCAGAAATCCCATTACGGGATATTAAGGAGGTTTGGAAATGAGCATACCAAAAGTCCAACACTGGTTTAGACCCGTATATGGGTTAAAGCCTGATGGAGACATAATCGCATTACGCCTGACCGATGATGGAAAGTTGGAAGGAATCAATCAAATAATCGAAGCGTCAGGCGGTGTAATAGAAGAAACCGCAACAGGCGGAACTACAACCAGCGTGCAGGACACAAAAAAAGATTGGCAACCTGATATGTGGAAAGGTTCTATTCTTGATATTACGGTAGAAGGAAACAGGTATTTCCGCAAAATCACAGGGAATACTGACGATACTCTTAATTTTGAAGGGGTATTAGATGACGCTGTGGGAGAAGGAGATACCTACAAGGTAATTGCTATAGCTAGCACCGTAAATGTAGACAACCTTCAAGCAGATGATGAAACACTGGCCTCTATAGTAACTGCGATAGGAGCATTACAAGCAGACACTGAAACACTGGCCTCCATAGTAAGTGCAATAGGAGCCTTGCAAACAGACACTGAAACACTGGGAGATATAGTACAAGGAATTTCACAGGTATTAAACCTTATTAATTATTACGGTAATTTTAAATTTGAATTTCAAGTTACAGACAACGCCACAACTAGTGGAGATATAGTGATAACTCTCACTCCAGATAACATTTATGAAGAGGGCTCTCCAACAGATGATGTGTTTACAATAGGTGTGTTAGACACTGATGGGGATAGAGCCATAGCCGAAGCAATTGTCGCTGAAATTGACGCTCACGATGATTATAACGCCAGTATGTTTCCTGAAGGCCCATTTTTCCTTGTCGAACATGTTGACAAAGTTCATATTGCTGTAGATTTTGCTGATGGTGATACTGGAGTTACTTTAGCCCACCAAGAAATACAAAAAACTATAATGAGCGAACTGCAAGAAATTAGGGACAATTCTTTCCAGGAATTTGAATGGAGTGAAACATTAACCAGTAGCATAGATAGTGCGGCAGATTTAATAGTAACAGGAATAAGCGGAATGAGCCATATAATTACAGGGTTTGAAGTAGCAATTCGAGGTGGAGAAGCCGCAAGCGATATGGTGATTTCCATAGAAGACGATACTGATAAAATTTATACTACTGTTATTGGACAAGGAGCCCCTACTGGAGAAAGAGTGGGTATGGTATTCAATAAAGGAATTTCTATTAGCCCAGGTAATAACGTAACTTTATCCGTTCCAGCAGGAGGTGCAGGTGTAATAGCAGAGTTAAATCTGGTAGGTATCACAAAATGATTATAGGTAAAGGGCTTATAAAAAGGCAAAGACGAGGAACGTTGATTGAACACCCTTCTGAAGCACCTGAAGAAAAGGTTGCTTTGAGTGCAGAACTTGTTGATATTGAGTGGGTGGAAATAATCGAAGTTCCAAAAACCCATGAAGAGGGAGCTTCAATAAGTGCTTCCTTGGAAAACATTGAATGGGAGGAGGTAGTTTAATGCTCAAAGCACAAGGCAAGGTAAAAGTAAGGGGCAAGGCCAAATACAAACTTGTAGACACCAGGAACGGTAACATAGATTACGAAACGGAATTTAAAAGCAATAAACTGCTTAACCACTTTTTCGAAAACGAAGTGATGGGTAACGGAAGAAATATTTTGGTGGCTTCGACCTTTGACCGTTGCGAAATTGGCTCCGATGGAACCGCCGCAGAGCATAGCGATACGGGGGCCAAAACTTTATTAGCCTCCAGCACGGATAAAAACGAGGTAGTGCCTTTTGATACGTTTGGCTTGTCCTGGCCCTTGGAGGAATTAAAATTCGAAGGACATACAGGTAATGTCTGGGACGTAGCGTTTAACGACGACGGCACGAAAATAGTCAGCGGTAGTGATGATAACACCGTAAGGGTAATAGACGTGGCTACTGGCGATGAGGATTTAAAATTCGAAGGG
>PWOK01000062.1 GCA_003557445.1 Halanaerobiaceae bacterium | reverse complement strand
ATATAAGGGTTTTCTTCCAGTTTTAATTCAAAATCACTTAACATAACTGAAGGAATATCTATAACAAATCTCCTGGGTTCAGCCAGATAAAATTTTTCAATCTCTTTAATTTCATCATTAACCAGTATATGTAATTGATTATCAATCCACTCAATTCTATCAATGGCCGGCATAAAAGTTAATATTAAATTATTATCCTCTTCCAGAATATTACCATCCCTGTGAAATGGGATAGGAAACTTACTTTTAATAGTTATTCTTAAAATAGCCTGTTTCTCAAGAGTTTCAACATTTAAATAAAAATCATTATTGGAAACATCATCAATAAAATCCTCAGATAAAGCGGTATTTTCAAGTTCAAGGACCAGTTCCTTCTCATTATCAGTAGTCTTTATCCTGTATGGACTTAGTTCATCCATTTCCAGTATAATATCCTGTTTATCTTCCCGCCAGGATACCCGGCTAATAAATGAAGTTGGTTTAAATATATGATAATTGTCATTTTCAACTTCATAATTTATCAAATAACCCAGGGCCCTTAAAACCGGTGCTATGGGAATATATATCTGATCATTTTCTATTTTTAAACCGGTTTCACTTTGAACTGTTCTATCGTTTACCTGAATAAAAGGACTATCAAGCATCATTCTTATTTCAATTTCTTCAGACTCTATTTCTAGAGTATTTATAGAACCAATCCAGTTTTTTTCTAAGGAAAACATTTCTGTTAAAGGATCTGCTTTTACCATTACTTCTCCATTTATTTTGTAAGGTTGTAATGTTTCATTTATATTTTCATTATTTAAATAAATATTTATATTATCAGCAAAACCTGTATTTATACAGGATAAAATAAACATTATTAAAAATATAAATATATAATATCTTTTTTCCATCAGCAAATCCTCCCTTTTTTCGACGATATATAATAATAATTCTATCTTCTTCTTGATATTCCTGCTTTTCTTTGAAAAAAATCTCTATTTTGGGAGAATGCTGATATAAAATAATTCATATTATTATATTTTTTCTATTTTTATGGATTAAATGTATAAATCAAGTAAAAGCCCCCTTATTTCATCTATTTTTCTTACCACTTCCAGAACATCTGCCTGTTCCTGTAAAAATAATTTTTGCAGGATTTCTAGATTATGGTCTACTTTTTCTATAATTGTATGAGTTTTAACATTACCTGTATCATCCCAGCTGAAAGATTGTTTGGCCTGTACAAATTCTTTCTGTAAAATCCGCAAAAAATGCTGAACTTTTCTTTTATAACTTAAAAGATCATCCATATCAAGTGTTTCTTTTAATTTTTTACCTTCCCGGTCAACAATATTCAGTAATTTATCCAGTCTTTTTTTGACCTCCTGACTGTTTATTTCAGCCAGTTTGCTCTGGAAACTTTTTTGTGTACTATCAGTGCTTTTTTCGTTTTTTACCACTGAATTTTTTTTAATTTTATTTGAGGATAAATCACGATTATTAATTTTCATAAATTCAGCTCCTTAATAATATTCCAGAGTATAATTTAACAACTGTATATTATTAAATTGTTCAATATAATCAATAATAGATTCCATAAGTTTTTCCAGAAAGACATTATCTTTACTTATTGAAACTATACCCAGAGTAGAGTTTTTCCAGATATCATTATTATCTATCTCTGAAACTGCAACATTATATTTGTTGGTTAATTTGTCCTGAAGGCTTTTTATTACCCTTCTTTTATCCTTTAAAGAATGGGCCATCGGTATTAAAAGATCAACCTGACAATAAACAATCATCTTAAATACTCCTCTACTGATTATATTTAAATTATATCTCAAATAGAAACCTTAAGTCAAACCACTATTTCCATTTAATTCTAGTTTTTTTCTGGATTCAGTATCTATAAAATAATCAAATTTTACTATTAAAAGAAAGGCAATCACAATTGCTATTAATGTTATTCGCATTCCAATTACCATATTAAACTGGTCATTGAAAAAACCTGTAACAACAGGACCCATACTATAAATTATGGTATAAAGTGTGCTAAAAAGACCAAATCCTGTACCCCGGTATTTTCTGGGAGTCATTTTTAGTACATAAGAATTAATCAGTGTATTATGATTAAAAAATGTTTCCCTGAAAGGAGAAACCATTGGTGTATAAATCCCCTTTGATATTCCCTGAAAAAAAAACATTAAGGCATTGGAGATAAATAGATATATTACTATATTTTTTTTCATAATGTTCAAAGCCTCCTATTTCATAAAGATAATTGCTTTATATTATATCATTTTAAATATAGATAGCAAATAAAAAAACCTGATTTCTTACAATCAGGCTTATATCAATTATTCAGTTTATATTATTAATTATCCTGAATAAACAAGCTCCTGTTCGTATTGTTCCTGAAAAATTAATTTTAAGACTCTATCAACAGATTCTTTTACATTTAATTTTCTGGTATCAATTACTAAATCAGGGTTTTGAGGTTCTTCATAGGGAGCAGAAACACCGGTAAAATTATCTATCTCACCATTTAATGCTTTTTTATATAAACCTTTAGGATCTCTTTGAGCACAGGTTTTTACATCTGCTTTAACATAAATTTCTTTGAAAAATTTATCTCCCACCCTTGACCGGGCAAAATCTCTTATCTCCTGGTAGGGAGATATAAATGCTGCCAGGGTAATAATCCCGGCATCTTTAAATAAAGCAGCTACTTCTGCCACCCGGCGAATATTTTCTTTTCTATCTTCTGCTGTAAATCCCAGGTCTCCATTTAAACCATGTCTGATATTATCACCATCCAGCCGGTAAACTGCCTTCTCTCTTTTTAGAAGTCTTTTTTCTAATTCAATAGAAATTGTTGATTTACCGGAAGCAGATAACCCGGTAAACCAGATCACCTGTCCTTTTTGCTGCAGATTTTTGCAACGATCTCTATAATTAACCTTTCCTTTTTCTCTAAAAATATTTTCTTTATCCATTTTTATCAGCCTCCAGTATTACCTTTATTTCTTGATGATTATCATTTTTGATCTTATATGCCCTTATTTTCTCTTTTTTTTCTGCAAGGGAAATAATTGTATATATTGCTTCAGGATAATAGGCCATCTCAATATCCTTTTTTGATGGTCTTGCCTCTGTATGGGGATGGGAATGAAATATTGATATAAGTTCAAAATCATTCTCCCTCATATTTTTAAAAACCTCAAATTGTTGGTCAGGATCCATAAAATAGCTTTCTGGACTGGCATCTTTATTATCCATCAAATATATTTTTTTTACTTTTCCTTTTTTATTATCTCTGATTCCAGCCATAATTCCACAGGCTTCATCTGGTTTTGCATTCTGACAGTGTTCAATCACTTTAATATATTCTTTTCTTTTTAGAATTAGTTTTTCCACCAATATCACCCCTTCTTAATGTAAATCACAACTAATTTCATATTCCATAAGTTCTGTTATCCGGGGTTTATTACCACAAACAGGACAATCCTCATCTCTTTTTATTTTTACTTCCCTAAAAGATAGTTTTTTGGCATCATAGGTTAATATTCTTCCTATAAGTGGTTCTCCTATTTCAGTAATAATTTTCAGTGCTTCAGTAGCCTGTAAAGTCCCTATAGTGCCGGCAATTGCTCCCAGTACACCTGCCTCCTGACAGCTGGGGATAGCATCCTCTGATGGTGGTTCTCTAAAAACACAGCGATAACAGGGGCCTTCTCCGGGTTTTATGGTCATAACCTGACCTTCAAATCTTAAAATTCCTCCCTCTACAAGGGTTTTATCATTCAAAACACAGGCATCATTTAAAAGATAACGGGTGGGAAAATTATCAACTCCATCCACTATAACATCATAATCAGCAATTATTTCTTCAATATTGTTTTTATTCAAATATTGATTATAGGTTATTATATCTATATTGGGATTAATTGTTTGCAATTTTTCTCGAGCAGATTTTACTTTGGATAAACCTATATCTTCAGTAGAGTGTAGTATCTGTCTCTGTAAATTACTTCTATCAACTACATCACTATCAACAATACCGAGCTTTCCCACTCCTGCTGCAGCCAGGTAGTAAGCAACAGGGGAACCAAGTCCTCCTGCCCCCACCACTAAAACACTGGAATCCTTGATTTTCTGCTGACCACTACCACCAAGTTCCTTTAATATTATATGACGGCTATACCTTTCAATTTCTTCTTCAGAAAAGTCAAAAGCCCCTCCACCCATGAAAAATATAAATTCTATATTATCTCCTGATTTAATTTCTGTATCTTCCAGATTGTCTTTACTTATATTTTCACCATTAAGTCGAACTACAGCTACTTCTGGATCAACATCCATATCTTTTAATAAATCCAGTACAGATATTTCACTGTTAACCTTTTTTTTCTCACCATTAACTTTAATAGATATTAAGTCACTCATAAAAAAACTCCCCTTTCTCTTTTTATCTGCTCATTTTGTATTTGCATTTACCATCTTTTAAGTCACTAAAAATCCAGATAATTTCATCCTTTTTTATTTTGGCCGACATTTTTGCCCCTTTACCACCAATTTCTTTTGGTAGATAGATACTGATTGCATTTAAAGGACAGGCTTTAACACAGGCAGCACAATCCCAGCAATCTTCAGGATAGTCTATTTCCGCTTTATTATTCCTGCGTCTGATTAAGTCTCCGGGACAAATTCTTTCACATCTTCCTTCTTCCAATCCCGGGCAACCATTACATCTGTTTTTATCAATTTTTATAGTCATCAGTTTTCACCACTTTATTTCTTTTTATATATTCCTCCAGGGGATAATATTTCCTTTCAATCATTTCCAGACTATCATTTTTATGATCATACCTGGTATTAACAAATTTCAACCAATGAGGTTTACAATCAGGGTAATCAATTCTGGTTTGATATCCAGGCCATCTGGTTTCTTTACGGTATAACAGATGTTCAATTAAAACCCGGGCTAGATCAATTCTATCCAGCACCTCATGGGCAAGCATTAATTGATGAAGATCAGAGGCAACTATATTATTACTTTCTTTTTTTAAACCTTCTATTAATTTTCTGGCTCTTAAAAGCTGGGCTTCCCTTAATTCGTAATATTTTCTTTTGCCTCCAGCATGTTTTTCCATAGAATCCTGTAACATAAGTTCCATTATTTCCGGTTTTAATCCATTTCTATTATTTAAAGGACGGATAACCCTTTCATATTCTGTTTTAATTAAAGCAGATAAATTTTTGATTTGTGTATTATTTTCCTGTATATAGTTAATAGCATTTTTTGCTGCTATTTCTCCTTCTACAAAAGCCCCGGTAACATATTTTTTGGGAGCCCCACCGGCCACATCACCTGCAGCATATAAACCATCAATAGTTGTTTTCCGATTACTGTCAATCCAGTATCCAGCCTGACAGTGACCACCAACAATATATGGTTCAGTTCCTTCTATTTCAACCTTGATCTGGTTGGGTTTAACTCCCTGTTCTTCCCACATCAGTACCAGACCAGGACACATATCCAGTAATGACCTGTAAATTTTTTCACTTTCATCTTTATCTACATCCTCTAAATCCAGATAACAGGGGCCTCTTCCCTCTTTTTCTTCCTGAACGGTGGCATAAAGTCTTAGAGAAGTATATATTTGATTATATTTTTTCAGATATTCCTCTCCCTCACTATTCAACTGTCTGGCTCCCGCAAAGGCAAATGTTCCTGTTGGGGCAAGAACATCTTTAACCCTTAAGGCCACAAATCTCATTTCAAAAGAAGTCATTTCAGCTCCAGCTCTAATTCCCATGGCATAACCAGCACCAGTGTTAAAAGGAGGATACCACATTTTATGTCTGGCCATTCCCTTATTATTGGGTTGAAAAATACCTGAAGCCCCACCTGTGGCACAGATAACAGCCCTGGCTTTTATTATATAAAAAATCCCACTCCTGACATTGAAAGCAAAACAACCCTTTACTCTGTTTCCTTCTTTTATATAATTGGTGGCTGTGGTCCTGTTTAAAACCCTGATTCCTGTTTGTTTAACTTTTCGGGCCAGCAGTGGTTTAAATTTTTCTCCTTTAATTTTTATACTGCGAGAACTGCGGGCCAGATAATTACCATTTTTATCTTTAAGGATTGGCAGACCCCATTTTTCAACTTCTCTGGTAACTTTATTTACATTTTTGCCTATTGTATATACCAGATCATCCCTGACAAGACCCCGGGAATCTTTTTTTACATATTCCAGAAAGCTTTCAGGGGTTTCACCCGGAGTAAGGTAAGCATTAATGGCATTTATCCCTGCAGCCAGACAACCACTTCTTTCTATATGACCTTTTTCAATTATTGTAATATCAAGGTCAGGAGCCTGTTCATGGGCTTTAACACCGGCATAACAACCTGCTGCTCCTCCACCTATAATTAATAAATCTGTTGAAATGATTTTCTTTTCCATTATTGAAACCCCTTCTGTTTTATATTTATTTGAGTACAGCAAGTGCCTGCTCAAAATCAGCAATGATATCTTCAATATTTTCAATTCCCACTGATACTCTTATTAATTGAGGGGTTACCCCCAGTTTTTTTTGTTTGTTTTGATCAATATTACTGTATATTGTTGATTGAGGATGAATTATTAGTGTCCGAATATCACCCAGATTGGCCATATTATGAGCCAGTTTTAATTTGTTTATAACTTTATAACATTGTTTTTTATTCTTTAGCTCAAATGTCAATAATCCTCCATATTTATTATCAAACTGTTTACTGGCAATTTCATGAAAGGAGTTATCTTTTAATCCCGGATAATTTACTTTTTTTACTTTATTGTGTTTATTTAAAAACTGTGCCAGCTGTAAGGCATTCTGACAGTGTTTTTCCATTCTTAAGGCCAGTGTTCCCAATCCTGTACTATGCAAAAATGAGTTAAAAGGACTGGAACAGGCACCCAGATTACGGAAAATATCCTGTCTCATTTTGGCCAGATAACAAAAAGAATCATATTCTAAATATTTTTTTAATACAGGAATCCGGGCGGTTTGCCAGTTAAAATTACCTAAATCTATAATGATTCCACCAAGAGAATTGGCACTTCCATTAATATATTTTGAAGTAGAATAGATAACTATATTAGCCCCCGCTTTTTTTGCCCGGAATAAATAGGGGGTTAATAAAGTATTGTCAACAACTAAAGGTATATTAGCCTCTGCTGTAAGTTTACTTATAGCCTTAATATCAGGTATATCAAGTCCGGGATTACCCAATGTCTCCAGGAAAACCAGTCTGGTCTTATCATTGATAGCCTGCTGATATTGCCTTAAAGATGTAGCATTAACAAATTTTGTTCTGATTCCCAGCTGTGATAGATCTTCTTTAAAAAAGTTATAGGTTCCTCCAAAAAGACTGTTTCCGGCAACTATTTGATCTCCACTTTTTACCAGTGATAATACTGCTGTAGCAATAGCAGCCATTCCCGAAGCACAACTTACTGCCCCCAGACCTGATTCCAGATTTACCATTTGTTTTTCAAAATTATTATTGGTAGGGTTATTAATCCTGCTGTAAATATATCCATTGGCCCTGTTATTAAAAACACGGGCCAGTTCTTCTGCATTATCATAACTAAAAGATGTTGATTGATAAACAGGGTAATTAACAGCTCCTTTTTCCCCGTCAGTATTTGTTTGTACCAACCTTGTGGCAATATCGTATTTTTCTCTGCTCAAAAAACTCACCTCTTTCAACAATTCTAACTCTATAACTCAAATGCTTTATGAGTACTTAAATAGCGTTCTCCTGTGTCCGGCAAAAAGGTTATAATATTTTTCTTTGAATTAATTTTTTTAGCCACTTTCAGAGCTGCCACAACATTTGCTCCCGAAGATATCCCCACCATTATTCCTTCTTTTTCACTTAATTTTTTTGTCATCTGATATGATTCCTGATTACTAACAGTAACCACCTCATCGATTAATTCCTGTTTCAGGATTTCCGGAATAAATCCAGCACCAATACCCTGAATCATATGGGAACCGGGCTCTCCCCCCGAAAGAACTGGAGAATCTTCTGGTTCTACAGCATAAACTTTCAATCCAGGAAATTCGTTTTTTAGAACTTCGGCAGTCCCGGTTAATGTGCCTCCAGTACCCACTCCAACCACCAGGGCATCAAGTTGATCAAATTCTTTTGCTATTTCCAGAGCAGTATTTTTTCTATGAGCCTCAGGATTGGCAGGATTTTCAAACTGTGAGGGTATATAATGATCACTATTTTCTTGCAATAGTTCATTTGCTTTATCCAGAGCACCCTGCATCCCTTCTTCTTTGGGAGTTAAGATCAGTTCAGCACCATAGGCTTTAAGAAGTTTTCTCCTTTCTTTACTCATGGATTCAGGCATAACAAGTATAACTTTATAACCTTTAACTGCTGCCACCATGGCCAGACCAATACCAGTATTGCCACTTGTTGGTTCAACAATGGTATTACCTGGCTTCAAACTACCATCTTCTTCAGCTCTTTTGATCATATTTACAGCAATTCTATCCTTTACACTTCCCCCAGGATTAAATAATTCCATTTTAGCATAAATATTATGACCTCCACTTATTTTATTTAATTTGATTATTGGAGTATTACCAACAAGCTCCAGTATATTATTATATATCATTTTGATCACCTTTCTTTTTCACTTTCAATATGAAATATCCATCTTCATGCTTGCTTATTTCAATAATTACATGACCTTCTGCTTCCAGACTTCGGGGAACATTTTTAATTGGTTCCCCTTTATCCAGATAGAAAGTTGCTTTTTCACCATCAGCCAGAGGTTCTATAAACAATTTGGCTTTGACAAAGTTTAAAGGACATTTTACTCCCCGTAAATCTTTAAGATTGTTCTTATTTTCTTTAGCTGAGTTTTCTTCAGTTTCTATACTTGATTTCTCCTCCTGTAGATTAAAATTAAGGCTGGAGTCAAGTGATTCAAATAATTTGTTTACTCTTTCAATTAAAGTCTTTATCTGTTCACTGGATTCAAGCAGATCAATATTTTCCTCCAGTTTGTAATCCAGTGTTTTATCCAGTAACTTTTTAAATTCTGGAGCAACCAGGTCTTCTTCAATTAATTTGTTTTTGAACTCTGAGATTACTACTCTATCTTTTTCTGTATCCACTCCTCTTACAATTAAAAGAGCCCTGGCCGCATTAATTACTGCCTGATATAATTTTTGGTTATCATTATTCTCAATTCCCTGTTTATAGGTTTCCTCTGCCCTATTAATGTCAAGTTTGACTATATCCAATACACCTGTACCACATTCACCAGGTCCCCGACCAGCAAGTGAAAAATCTTCTTTTTGACCCCAGTCTTTATAAAATTCTGGCTCCTGATTATATTCAGGTATATTAGTATATTTAACTGCCAG
Source organism: Halanaerobiaceae bacterium (assembly GCA_003557445.1). Next base: position 3,127 of record PWOK01000062.1, on the reverse strand, counting down.
ATTTTTAATTTTTTTCTTCCCTTTATTTTTAAGATATTGATTAAATTTATTTTTTTTATATTCTGGATCTTTATATAGCTCTCTGGCAAGCTCAATCATAAAATCAGGTATTCTCCGGGCAGGAAGAGTAATTGTTTTTTCTCCATATTGACTTTGATCCTCTTCAATTTTCCCCCCGAGTAAAAGTGAATAACAGGGAATTAATCTTCCATCATATCTTCTGGCTTTTCCCTCAAAACCAATTTTTCCAATATGATGCTGGCCACAGGAATTGGGGCAACCACTAATATATATCCGGGGTAATGCTTTACGCACCTCTAAATCTACTGTTTTCAATCTTTTGCCAATTTCTCTGGCCAGTTCTGGAGATAAACATAGTCCCAGACGGCAGGTTGCTGCTCCTTTACATGCTATGGGCCTTGTTGCCGGAGCTTCAACTAAGAGATTTTTGTTTATACTTCTGATCTCTGTAATCATATCTTTTAGATTACTGGCTTTAATACCCCTGATTAAAAGACCCTGTTTATTGTTTGTTCTGATAGATATATTGTTATCATTAACTATTTCAAGCAGCGAGTTAACTTCATCTGCTGTTAAATCTCCATTCTGGGGGCTTAATTCCAGTGAATAATATCCCTCTACTTTTTCAGGATAAACAAACTCAGCTTTTATTATATTTTGATTGATTTTTACTTTATCTTTTAGTTCTTCTCTTTCTATTTTAAAACAATTTATTTTTTCAATATCAAGATTTTCTTTTAGGATTTCTCTATAATATTTTTGATAGAGATCAATGAATTTTTTATCACCCAGTTTTTTTCTAACAAATCGCAAACGGGCCTGATGTTTATTTTTTCTATTACCATAATCATCAAACAATCTTTTGATTGCTTCAGCCACATGAAATATTTTATCCTCTTCAATATATTGTGCCAGTAATAGGCCAATTTGTGGAGAATTACCCATACCTCCTGCAGCATATACTTTGAACCATTTTTTACCGTTTGTTTTTTTAGCAATAAATCCCAGATCATTGATTGTTGCCAGTGCTTCATCTTCTGATGAAGAAGAAAAAGCAATCTTATATTTCCGTGGAAGATTAAATGATGATCTTGATTTTAACAAATATTCACTTAAAGCCAGAGCATGAGGAGTAGTATCAAAAGCCTCCTGGGGATTAACACCTGCCCGTGAAGAATTGGCTATATTACGGACTGTATTACCCCCACCACCACGGGGACTTAAGTTAACAGATAATAATTTATATAATATTTTAGGTGTATCTTCTATATCAACTCTGTGAATTTGTATATCCTGTCTGGTTGTAAAATGAATAAATCCCTGACCATATTGTCTGCTGATATCACTTAATACTTTTAATTGTTCTTTTGTTATATAACCGGCAGGTATTCTCACTCTAACCATATATTTTTCCTTTTCTTCTGTCTGGCTACGCTGGCCATATACCCCCATAGGTACCCTGTAACCTTTAAATCTTTCAGGAGATAACTGTCCTTTGAGAAATTTTCCTACATTTTTCTCATATTTTTTAGTATCCTCCTTAATTGTCTGTGGGATTTTGAAAATAGGTTTTTTCCCCATCATTTAATCACCCTTTTTTTATTCCTAGTATTTATATCGATTTTTAGTGTTTAATATATAATATTATATTTTTTATATAATGTCAATAGGAATTATAGATTTTTTAAAAAAAATTAAAAAAGGACATTCCCTGTTAAGGAATATCCTTTTACATTATAAGTATATATTTTGCCAGTCATTCACATTTTAGTAAAAACAAGCATATATTGTAATAACTTTAATAAGAAAGAGGTGAGTAAATCATGGGAGATTATTATGGTGATGATTATTCCTATATTCTGTTTTTAATCCTGATTTTACTTGTTCTGGGAACCTATAGTTATTAATAGATAATTGTTAAAACGCCAGATGTTTTATCATCTGGCGTTTACTATTCATTACTTTTCCCCTATGGATTCATTCTCATATGATGTTGAAGAACTGGTTGAAAACCTTTCATTTAGTTTAACAAATAATTTGTTGAAAAACAACAGTGTTGCCCCTTTTTTTATTATCAGAAAAAATAAAAGCCTGATAATATTGGATGTATACAATAATAAATTTATTCCCATAAAAATTGACAAAAAGAAGGCAAACAGAATTGTTACCACAAAACTGGTAATAGAAAATAGTATTTTTTTTAATAGTGAAAGATTGGCTATCCACTCTATATATTTTTTTATTTTATTAATCATTTTTATAAACCCCTACTTTTATTTTAGTAATATATGTAAAACTTATATATGTTTTATGTTTCATATATATTACTTCTTGATTTATATAAAACTTCCTGCATATTTTATCTGGTATTATTTTGTATATTAATATTATAATACAAATTAAACCAGATGTCCAGTTTTATTACTTAAAATAGTCTATATTAATCATATGAATTCAATCAAGGCAATAATAAAAAGCAATAGAGCAGCCAGGTAATTGGCATAATTTCCTGCTAAAGTTGATAATCTTTCACCCAGATGTGAACCCAGCCAGACAAAACAAAAACTTGTTAAAAAAGCTGCTATGGTTGTTGCCATAACCGGATAACCACTGAGACCTCCTGAAAATCCTAAAAATAGAGAATCTATTCCCAGAATCAATCCCAGAAAAAAAGCTGATCCAGCCGTCATTTTTTCTTGAAACATATATTTTTTGGTTATTTCCTGTACTGTATTTTTGTTTTTGGTTAAACCCTGATATAAAAACCAGATAGCAAAGCCTGCAAAAACTGCTGTACTTAAATATTTTTCAAATCCCTCTGTCAGATAATTGGTTATTACCTCTCCTATCATTAACCCTGAATACATTGTTAACCCTGATATAACAGCTATAATTATAATTCTTTTCAGCGGAATCTGTCCATCTTTTAAACCAAAAGAAAAACTAACACTTAAATCATCAAGATTTGAAGAAATCGCCAGTAATAGCCAGGGACCCATATTATACCTCCATATAAATTTTGATTAATATTATATCTTATTATATGTTTAATTTTAAAAACAGTTAAGCAGAACTCTCTTTTTCTATTTCTTCAGAAACTAAAACT
>PWOK01000013.1 GCA_003557445.1 Halanaerobiaceae bacterium | reverse complement strand
TGTTTGATTCCTTTTTTATTGCAATAACTCTTTTTTCACCTTGACCCTCATTTTTGAAAGGAGGTGGGTTTTCAATTATTTCTTTTTCACAGTTGAATTCTTTGATATGTTTTTTTGCATCTTTCAGTTTTAAAGTTAAAAGCTGTTCTATTTCTTTCATTTTATACTTTCATTATCTCCTCTTCTTTTTTTTCAACAAGTTCATCAATATTTTTAATAAATTCATCGGTTAAATCCTGTATATTATCCAATCCTCTATGATAATTATCCTCAGAAATTTCACCACTTTTTTCTATTTCCTTTAATTCATCATTAGCTTCACGCCTTATATTTCGAATAGAAATTCTGGCATTTTCAGCTTTTTTATTTACTATTTTTACCATTTCTTTTCTTCTTTCTTCAGTTAATTCCGGAATGTTAATTCTAATAATATTCCCATCATTATTGGGAGTTAAGCCTAAATTTTCCTGCATAATGGCTTTTTCAATATTTTCCAGTACATTTTTGTCCCAGGGCTCAATTACAAGTGTTTTGGGGTCGGGTGCTACAATTTTTGCCATCTGCTTAATAGGTGTAGGGCTACCATAATTATCAGCTATAATGTTTTCAACAAGTGATGGACGTGCCCGGCCTGTTCTAATTGACTTAAATTCTTTTTTTGCAGCCTCAAAAACTTCATTCATCCTCTTTTTTGTCTTTTCTTCCACTCTCTTAATCATTACAACTTCCCCCTTTAAAGATATAGTTATTTTATCTTACAAAAGTACCTATTTCCTCTCCCTTTATGACTCTTTCAATATTTCCTTCTTTTTTTATTCCAAAAACAATTATCGGAATATCATTATCCATACATAAAGAAACTGCTGTTGAATCCATTACTCCAAGTGATTTGTTGAGTACATCTATATAGGAAAGTTCTTTGTATTTTACAGCTTCAGAATTCATTACAGGATCAGAATCATAAACCCCATCAACATTTTTGGCCATCAAAATTGCATCTGCTGAAATTTCTGCCGCTCTTAAGGCAGCTGTTGTATCAGTTGTAAAAAAGGGATTTCCTGTACCTGCTCCAAAAATTACTACTCTATTTTTTTCAAGATGCCTTATAGCTCTCCTTCTAATATAGGGTTCTGCAACTTCTCTCATCTCAATTGCAGATTGTACCCTGGTTTCCAATCCCAGTTTTTCAATTGCATCCTGAAGGGCAAGAGAGTTTATAACAGTTGCCAGCATTCCCATATAATCTGCAGTAGCACGGTCCATACCCTTTGTACTGCCTGCAATCCCTCTAAATATATTGCCTCCACCAACCACAATGGCCATTTCTATTTTTGTTTCCATAACAACATTGTAAATTTCTCTGGCTATTTTTTTAATTACACTGGCATCAATACCAAATCCTCTATCCTGAGCCAGAGCTTCACCACTAATTTTTAAAATGATTCGAGAATATACAGGTTTATCTCCCATTAAATTTACCTCCATATTTTTAATTCTCTATAAATTAATAAAATCCTTTTATATAATATATTATTTTGCAATTTCAGTAAATATCTCTTATTTTTATTTGCTATGATTCCTTTTTATTTCAAAAAAAGAGAACACTTAAGAGTGTCCTCTTTTTTAATGCTTATTTACCCTGTTCAAGTTCTGCCTTTACTTCCTCAGCAAAATCCTCTTTTTCTTTTTCAATACCTTCTCCAAGCTCAAAACGGCAAAAATCATTTATACTGATATCAAAATCACTTTTATCTAATAACTCTTTTACAGTAATTTCTTCATCTCTCACATATTCTTGTTCCAATAAACAAACCTGAGAATAATATTTTTCAATTTTACCTTCAACAATATTATCAATAATATGTTCAGGTTTACCTTCATTTAACATTTGCTCTTTATATATCTTTTTTTCTTTTTTAAGATCTTCTTCCTTTACTTCATCTCTATTAATATATTCAGGACTGCTTGCTGCTATATGCATGGCCAAATTTTTAGTTAAATCTGCCATGTCTTCATTGTAATCACCATTGATATCAACCAGGACACCTATCTTACCATTTAAATGGGTATATCCCTGAAGAAAACCATCTGTTTCAAATATATTAAAGCGTCTTAGTTTTATATTTTCTCCAATGCTGGCCCGGGCCTCTTTAACAATGGTTTCAACATCCTTATCATCATTTTTATACCAGTTTTCTTCTAGAAGTTCCTCAAGTGTTTGGGCTTTACTCTGCATAATATGTTCTGAAATTTGTTTAACCAGTTCTTTAAATTTATCATTTTTGGCAACAAAATCAGTTTCACTGTTAACTTCCACTATTATGCCTTTGCTCTTTTGATCATTAATCATAATATTAACTATACCTTCAGCGGCAACTTTACCTGATCTTTTAGAAGCATCTGACATACCCTTTTCCCTTAAATATTCAACAGCAGCATCAATATCACCATCTTTTTTAGCCAGTGCTTTTTTGCAATCAAGAACACCTGCACTGGTTCTGGAACGTAGTTTTTTTATATCCTTCATACTCACAGCCATTTTTTTCCCTCCTTCTAAACATATCTGTTTTATTTTTCCAATTATTCAATATCCCCATCCCTGGGGATGAGGATACAATAAAACATTTGCTGATTGATTTAACTTTCTTCTGTTTCTACTTCTTTTTTTTCTATATCATTATCTTCTTCTATAATTATATATTCTTTTTCTTTGGTTTCTTCTTCCACAATTTCTTTTGCTTCACTTTCAGCTCCTTTTTCCTCAGTAACTTCCTGAGCCTGTTCTCCCTGTCTTCCTTCTAAAACTGCATCTGCCATGACTTTAGAGATTAATTTTACTGCTCTAATGGCATCATCATTTCCCGGAATACAGTAATCTATAAGATCAGGATCACAGTTAGTGTCTATAATAGAAACTATTGGAATATTTAAATTTCTGGCTTCAGCTACGGCAATTGCTTCTTTTCTTGTATCAGTAATATAAACAACATCAGGAATTCCATTCATTTCCCTGATACCACCAAGAAATTTTTGTAGTTTTTCATGTTCTCTTTTTAATTCAACAACTTCTTTTTTTGGTAAAACCTCAAAAAGACCTTCTTCTTCCATTGCCTCGATTTCTTCAAGGCGGTTAATTCTTTTTTTGATAGTTTTATAATTTGTAAGCATCCCACCAAGCCAGCGCTGATTTACATAAGGCATATCACACCTCTC
>PWOK01000061.1 GCA_003557445.1 Halanaerobiaceae bacterium | reverse complement strand
TAACCTTAAAAAGCAATAAAGCCAGGAGATTTATCTGTGGTAAACCCACAATAGTTGTTGAAAATGGCAGGTTCCTGGAATCAGAACTAAAAAAAACAAGAATAAATATAAATGATTTAATAGAACAATTAAGAATTAAAGGTTACCATACCATAGAGGATATAGAATATGCTATAATGGAAACAACTGGTAAAGTCAGTTTAATCCCCAAATCACAGAAAAGAAATATCACTCCAGAGGACTTGAATATATCAACTGAATATGAGGGACTGCCCAGATCACTAATAATTGATGGCCATATTATGCAGCAAAATCTGGAGGCTATCGATCTTGATGAAAGATGGTTAAAAGAAACTTTAGCCGAATTTAATATTAATAGTCCTGAGGATGTATTTTTTGCAGCTTTAAATACAAAAGGTGATTTTATTTTTCAGAAGGCAAAACATGCAAATCAAAAGACAAATAATAGGTGATTTAATGCGTCTAATAATTTTAGTTTCCCTTTTGATTATATTGATTATTACCACAGCATTTATTAGCTTTTTAAAAATATCTTCAACAAGTACTGATTTGCTAAATAATTTAGAAACACTGGAGGAATATGTACATCTTGAACAATGGGAAAAAGCAATAAAAACAGGTCATAAAATAAATCAACAGTGGGATCAGGCCAATTCTTTTTTTTCTTTAATGATTGACCATGAACAACTTCATGATTTGAATATAATTATCACCAGGATTTCGAGTTTAATAGAACACCGGCAAAAAGAAAAAACAATAACTGAAATAAGAATAGCCAGAAAACTGATAGAAAACATCCCTGAAGAAGAAAAACCATTACTAAAAAACATTTTTTAATTATTATCCTTTTTTATTTCAATTGTCCCCAGTATTTTCCTGGTATGAAGCAATAACCGGGTCAGGTCTTCAACTGGTATTTTTTTACTTTCATCTATATTTACATCAAATCCTGCTCTTTTGGCTCTTTCAGCAATCTTTCTATTGTCGGTCGTAATTACTGTATTTTCCGGTATTATTAAAACAATTTTTCCTAATATAGTAATCAAATTAAAACGCAATGATTTTTTTCTTGTGTTTTCAAATAAAAGATCTTTTTTATCTAACTTTATTTTTATCCTACCCATAAGTGTCATAATAGAAGTGTTTTCAGGTTTCCATTTGTCTCCTGTTATTGTTTTGCTCATCAAAGTTGAACTATAATTTTGTTTATCAAAAGCTTTCCACTGTCTAAATATATCAAACAAAATATAAAGAAAGATCAAAGGGAAAATTAATACTAAAACAAAAAAGAAAGAACCTGGAGTTCGGCCTTCTAGAACTTCATCTCCCATATAAAAAAGCAAATTAGCCACACCAAAAATAAAGGAAAATTGCAGTAAAACTGCCCCTGATTCATATTCATTTCTAATATAAATATAATATAAAGAAATTATTAAAGGAATAACCGGCCAGAATCGCACAAAAACATCTACAGTACTCATTTCAATTATTCCTATCTCATTAAGGGCTACTATTATCCCCCAGAATAATAATAAACCAGTCACCATTATTTTAAAAGGAAAATGAACTTTCGAACCTCTATCCATATAAATAACAAAGGTAAGGCCTATTGCTAAAATCACAAGCAGATATATGTTTTGAATAACATATACAAATACTGCTAATACAAATACAGAAAAATATAATACCTTTCTCCAGTCAAGAATATTATATATTATACTCAGGTATAAAATCATACCCAGTGGAACCAAAAACATCAGTAAAAGATATACCAGTAATTGCATAATTCACACTCTCCTATACTATGAATACTAACTTCAATTATAATCTATATAATATACTTATTATATAGATTAGCAAAAATTCCTGCAAAAGAAAAACAGGTTCCTGATTTTAAAAAAGGAACCTGTAATTATTTTTATAAATTTCTAATGTTTAAAATGCCTATTACCGGTAAAAACCATGGAAATTCCCTGTTCATTGGCAGCGTCAATTACCTCCTGATCCCTGATTGAACCACCAGGCTGAATAATTGCTGTGATACCATTTTCTGCTGCCGTATCAATAGCATCACGGAAGGGGAAAAAGGCATCTGAAGCAACAACAGCTCCCTTACTGCGCTCACCGGCTTTACGGGCTGCAATAATCATAGAATCCACCCTGCTCATTTGTCCGGCACCAACACCAACAAGGGCCTGTTCTCTGGCCATAACAATGGCATTTGATTTTACATGTTTAACTGCTATCCAGGCAAACAAAAGATTTTCAATCTCTTTTTCATCCGGTTCTTTATCTGTAACAACCCTTAAATCATTTTCATTATAGGTCAGAATATTCCTATCCTGTACCAGGAGTCCTCCTGTAACTTTTTTTAATTCATATTTATCTTTAACTGCAGGCCTGTCAAGTTCTCCTGTTTTTAATATCCTGATATTTTTCCAGCGTTCTTTGAGTATTTGTAGTGCTTTTTCTTCATAATCAGGAGCAATAACAACCTCTACAAATTTATTCGGGCCAGCAATAGCTTCTGCTGTTTTTCGATCGACTCTTCTGTTCAGGGCCACAATACTGCCAAAGGCTGACATTGGATCCCCTGCATAAGCCCTTTCATAAGCTGTAAGCAGATCATCAGCAACAGCCAGTCCACAGGGGTTAGTGTGTTTTATTACTGCTACAGCAGGGTTATCAAACTCTTTAATCAGTTCCAAAGCACCATCAGTATCATTAATATTATTAAATGACAGTTCTTTGCCATGAAGCTGTTCTGCTGTTGTAATTGAAGGTTCATTAATATTTGTGTCCTCATAAAAAGCTGCCTTTTGATGGGGATTTTCTCCATAACGTAAATCCTTGCTTTTTTTATATGTAAGATTAAAGTTTTGTGGCAGGCTGTCTTTTTCTTCACTTTCCTGATTTTTTTCATTAAGGTAATCAAATATCATCCTGTCATAGCTTGCTGTTTTTTTAAAGGCTTTAACTGCCAGTCTGGCTTTTTCTTCTACTGTTAAACTGCCCTGATTATCTTCCAGTTGATCAAGAATTCGCTGATAATCTTCCGGTTCTGTAACCACAGCCACATCCTGATAATTTTTGGCAGCAGACCTGATCATACTGGGTCCTCCTATATCAATGTTCTCAATCGCTTCTTTAAGAGTAACATTTTCTTTGCTGATTGTTTCAGCAAAAGGATAAAGATTTAC
>PWOK01000255.1 GCA_003557445.1 Halanaerobiaceae bacterium | reverse complement strand
TATTCAGATTTAAATTTAACTCTTTTTATTGAATATTATCTGATGTTGCTTTCCAGTGACAGAAGTTATTCTCTGAATAAAGAACAAAATAAAAATAAAGAAATATTTAATAAATTTCTGAAAGAGTTTAAGAAGGATAATACAAAACATAATACAAAAAACATTCAAAAACTTAAGAATTTATGGAAGTTTGACTTGCGAATACCTCAAGAAGTAATAACCTATGAAAGTTTAACTGAGTAATAGAATTATAACAGTAATAAAGATATAACGGACAGTTATTATGGATGAAAAATGGAAAAAATTACTTGACAGATAATGATATAAGTATTATAATAATGAAAAGGGAAATAATATTTTTTACAGAAAGGAGCAATTAAAAATGGGTGAAGAAGTGGCACAATTAATCACTATGGTTGGTAATTTAAGATCAAGTATGGAACAGAGATTTGATGAAACAAATAGAAAACTGGAAGAACATGATAAAAACTTTGAAAAGATTGAAGAAAGATTTGAACATATCGACGAGAGATTCCAGAATATTGATGATAAACTTAAAGAGCATGATCAAAGATTTGAACATATTGATGAGCGATTCCAGAAAATTGATGATAAATTGGAAGAACATGACCAGAGATTTGAACATATCGACGAGAGATTCCAGAATATTGACGATAAACTTAAAGAGCATGATCAAAGATTTGATCAGCTGGATAATGAGAATGTAGTAATCCATGAAAATCAGAGAAAGATAGCTAAAGTGATTCGAGTATTACAGAGTGATATTAATAATAACAAACAACATATTGATAAAATAGAGAATAAAGATAAATATTTTCAGATAAATGAAGATTTGGGAAGGGAAACTCTGGCTGAAGAATGAAATAATATATTAAAATTATATTTAATTTTTTGTGGAAATAATTATTTATTCCACTTTTTTTATTGCAGGGAAATAAAATTATAAATAAATGAAGGGATGTGTAAAAATGTCTCAAATAAAAATAGAAAACATTGAAAAAAGTTTTGCAAAACAAAAAGTTGTAAAGAATATTTCTTTTGAAGTTAAAAAAGGAGAAATACTGGGTATTCTTGGCCCCAATGGAGCCGGTAAAACAACTACGATCAGAATGATTATGGGGATTAATGCCCCTGATAAGGGGAAAATATTTTTTAATTTTAATGGACAAAAAACAGATATATCAAAGGACAGAATTGGATATCTTCCTGAAGAAAGAGGATTATACAAGGAAGTCCGGGTAATGGATATTTTACTATTTTTAGCAGGATTGAAATTAATGAATAAAAATAAAGCCAGGAAAAAAGCTGAAGAATGGCTGGAAAAATTCGATCTAGCTGAAAATAAAAATGATAAAATAGAGGAATTATCCAAAGGAATGGCTCAGAAAGTACAATTTATTGCCTGTATAATTCATGAACCTGAAGTCGTTGTTCTTGATGAACCTTTTTCAGGTCTTGATCCTGTCAGCCAGGATATTTTCAAAGAAGAAATTCATTTACTGGCTGAAAAAGGAACAGCAGTATTGTTATCCAGCCACAGGTTAAATATGGTGGAGGAAATATGTGACAGGATTTTTTTAATACATAAAGGAGAAGAAGTTTTATATGGTCCTCTGGATGATATTAAAAACAGATATGGAAATTTTCGAGTACAGCTAAAGACTGGAAAAAATATTAATAACTTAAATCAGATAACAGAATCAAAACTGGTTACTGATTACTCACAAAGAAATAATAGCTGGAATTTGCTATTAGAAGATAATGTTTCTCCTGGAGAATTTATAAATACTATACCTCAGAAATTACCACTGGAGGATTTGAAAATTAGTCGTATTTCATTACATGATATTTTTGTTAAAGTTGCCAGAGGAGGTTTTATAGATGAAAATGATATTTAAAATATTAATCTGGGAAGTTATGCGTAATTTAAAAAACAAACAATTTCTTATAGGATTAATCATTACCCCACTAATATTTGCTCTTTTTGCTGGAGCACCAACTTTACTGGAAAGAATTGATTCATCTGAAACGGTTATTCCAATATATTTAGTCAATGATCAACTTGGTGAAATTGAATACATGCAGCAGATGGGAGAAAATTATCAACTGGAATTTTTAGAAACAGATAAATATTTAGAAGAAGAAAAAGAAATAGAATCAATTTTAAGGGAAAAAGATGTTGATGGTTATTTTGTATTAAATAAAGAATTAATAGAAACTGGTAAAATAAAAATTTACACAGAGGAACATCAGCCTCCTGGAAGTATTAATCTGGAGAATATATTAACAGAAATTATGCAGAATTACCGTCTGTCTCTGGCAGAAATAGAACCTGAATTTGTAGAATTTTTGACTGCCCGTACTACAGTTGTTCCATCTTTAATAGGAGATGTTGAAGAAATTGAAGAAGAACGAAGACCTGCTGATTTTCTGCTGGCTATAGCTATGGCAGTAATGTTATTTATTTTAATTACTGGTTCTGGTTCCATGTTGCTTATGAGTGCCATGCAGGAAAAAAGAGACAGAATGTCTGAGATACTTCTTTCATCAATTAGCTCTGATCATTTAATGGGAGGAAAGATAGTTGGCCACTTTATTCTGGGTATTATTCAATTTGTTTTCTGGAGTTTGTTAGCTTTACCAATAGCCTGGTATTTCTTTGATCTGGATATAGGTGAATTTTTACTAACTCCAATATTTCCTTTGTTACTGTTATTTGCCCTTCTGGGATTTTTTATGTTTGCTGCAATTTTTGTTGGTATAGGGGCAACCATGGAAGATATGCAAAGTGCCAGTAATACCCAGGGAATGGTTTTTATGATTCCATTTATACCAATAATATTGATAGGTCCGGTTATTTCCAATCCTGGTGGAATAATTGCTCAGGTTGCCAGCATTTTTCCTTTGACTTCCCCTTTAATAATGATAGCCCGTATTGGTTTAACCAGGGTACCTGTAATAGAGATAGTGGTTAGTGCATTATTGTTATTATTGACAGTACTGTTTTTTATAAAATTAGCATCTAAGCTGTTTAGAGTTGGTATGTTAATGTATGGGAAGACTGCAACTCCGGCAGAAATCTGGAAATGGCTAAGGTATTAAAAAAAGAAGAGAGCCAGGTTATAAATAAAAGTATACATCCAGTTTTCTTTAGATATAGAGAACTGGATTTTTTGTTTTTTTGGAATTTGTACCAACAAAATG
>PWOK01000203.1 GCA_003557445.1 Halanaerobiaceae bacterium | reverse complement strand
TATATTCTTATTATTTTTTGATAGAAGATTTAAAATGACAGTGGATGCTCCTGATAGTTTTAGAATTGAATCAGTAAAAAATTTATATTCAATATCAGCTGAAGAAAAATCCTGGCATTTGTTAATATATTCAACCAGTTTTTTTATTTTTTGAGTGCTTTTTTTTAGTGGTGAAATATCTCTTATTAAAACTGTAAAATGGTCATTTTTTTCACTGATAATTTTAACTTCAAACCATTTATCAACAGGTGGAATATAATTCTGAAAAATATCACTTTCACCATTTGCTAATTTATTATATGACTCCAGCCAGTTAATAGCTTTTTCTGAATTCTTTAAAACCTGGGATGCTTTTTTACCTTTTATTTCTCTATTTTGTAATCCGGTTAACCTTTTGAATTTTTTATTAATATCTAAAAAAACATAATCCACTGCTTTTTTGTGTTTATCAAACACAACCCTGTGCCGGGCATATCCTTCCTCCATATTTTCTTTGAGAAGATTAATTTCTTCAGAATTATTCAACTTGCTTACCCTCCTGCCTCTAAAATCTAAAAGTGTTTTTATTATTTAAGTTGATATGTTTTTCCACCAACAGGTACTATAACTTCAAGACCGGGAAACCTGTCTTTATATCTTTTTTTTAAATTTAGAGCATTATTTTCATCTGAATGAAAAATAATAATTCCTTTAAGTCCTTCAATTCGACTTAGAAAATCACTGATCTGAGCAAATGTACCATGACTGCTAAATTCACTCACCTGATCTATTCCAGCCCTTATTTTATAATTGCTATTATTAATATTTATATCATCATAAAATATTGAATCAGATTTTTTAACCAGCCGACCACCAATAGTCTGTGGTCCAACATAACCTGTGAAAATAAATACAGTATCATCATCCTCAATATATTTTTCTATAAGTTCCTGAGTGAAACCTCCATCTCCCATACCTGGAGAGGCAATTATGATTTCTCCATAATCAAAATCTTTAACATTTGTCTGGGCTCTAAAAAGATCCTTTGCAAAGGGTTTGTTTTTAATAAATTCCTGACTCATATAATCTCTAAATTCTCCACTGGCCAATTGATCATAATATATTTGATTAATCCTGTTGGCTGTAGAACCCAGTAAATAAATATCAGTATCTTCTGAAATAATATTATTCTCTCTGGCAAAAGTCAATTCTCCCAGTATTTGCTGGGTACGATCAAGTACAAAGGCCGGTACAATTATTCTTTTATCCTCCTCCAGATATTTTCTGACAAGATTAATAAATTCCCCCTGATTTTCTGTTAATCTTCTGTCATAACTGTATGTACCTTCAACCACTGCCCAGTCCGCTTCTTCAATATAATCCTGAGCTGCTAAAAAGGAAGATAAACCACTTCCATAATCTCCAGTATAAATTAAAGAATACCCACTATTCTGTCCTTCCAGCCTGGTAATAACTGAACCGGGAATATGTGGTGTATGATAAAATTCAGCAGTTACATTGTTACTGACTGCAAAACTTTCATAAAGAGGTTTTCCCCTGATTAATTCAATTATATCATCAATTTCCAGGATAGCACAACCACTGCATAGATAAAAATTATCTTTATCCAGCCTTTCACGTGTGGTTTTGAGTTCTATAATATTTTCTTCAAAAATTTTACTACCCCAGTGACAATCTTCACGGCTGTGTACAGCTCTATTATTACTCTGTGAACCTGTTGAATAATAAAAATATTCTACTCCCAGATCTTCATATCTAATACCCATTTCCAGCATGACCGGTAATAATAAAGCAGTTGGTTCAGATATAAATATATCCTGATTATAGCCTTCATTAATTATTAAAGGCAATCTCCCTATATGATCACTGTGAGCATGGCTGATAATAATAGATTCTAAATCTGAAATGATTTCTGAAGGAAACTCTGGTGATAGTTTTTTGTCTTCTGCAAAAAAACTACCGGCATCAAGCAAAATTTTATCTCCATCCAGTTCAATCAGATTCATGGACCCACTTACAACTCTATTGGCTCCATATCCTGTATATTTTAAACCTTTATCCTCTGTACAGGAATATAGACCAATGATCAGGATTATTATTAAAATGATGATCATAATTAGTAATTTCTTTTTTTTCATATGTTTTCACTCATTTTTATAATATTTTTTTGTAGCTTAAATTTATAATTCTCTATAAGCAATAAATCTCCTTCAACAATTTTCCAGATATTATTTTTAAATGAAAAAACCCCCGAATCAACGGGGGCTAATTAGTAGAAATTTATTATTTTCTTAAAATTAATCACTTATCTCCTGACAGTTTCAGTTGATACCTCAGTCTCCTGAACTTCTTCTGGCTCAGTTAATTTGCGATATACATATATAACAGCCAGATATGAGGTTGGAATGGTGACCAGTAAACCTATCAGAAAAAAGAGTGCTCCCAGTAGATTGATTAAGAAAAGAAGCAAACTTAATAAAAAGAAATCCCATTTAGCACCATTTGTAATATAAGAACTTTCTTTTAATGCTTCCAGTGGCCCCATTTTTTGATCCACTATAAGATAGTCAAAAAAGAAAAATTTAATTCCCAAAACAATTCCAGGAATAATGAATAGTAGAGTTCCAATCCCTACAGCAATCGTATATAAAATAGCTGCTATAAATAAGGGAATTATCAGATTATACTGAGATAAAAGCTCACCATAACTGCTTTTCCCCTTATCATATATTGATAAACCAATTTTAATCAATCCCAGTCCAACAATTATAGTTATAAGATAATCAACAATATGTAACACTACTCCCAGAAAAGTGTTAACTTGCATAGACCAGACAGCAATAATATGAGGAATAAAATACAGAAGAAATCCAATAACCCATAAACCAAGAAAAAACCCAATATTATCAAATGTCGTATTCCAGCCATATTTTATTGCCTTTTTCTTTGAAAAATATTTGTTTGACATTTTTCTCCCCCTTTTTTTAATATAATACAATAACAAAAATTATTTGCTATTTTTTACTTCTTTATAATTTAAAAAACTCCTGCATAAAATACCCATTTATATATAATTACTATATTCATATGCTTTATAAATGTTAAAAAAAAATATCTTCTCCTGCTATATTTATGCATGGAGAAGATATATATGTTTTTCCTGATTTTTATGTTACTTTTATCTTGCCAGTGATATATCTATATAATTAATATCAAAACCACCTT
>PWOK01000135.1 GCA_003557445.1 Halanaerobiaceae bacterium | reverse complement strand
GACACCAACCAGCATTACAGCACCGGCATGTCTGACGGCATTATAAAGAGTTTGGGCATTGAAAATATTTTTTCCCTAGGTGTGGGCAATAATAAAGAATTGCCTTTTATGGGGTGCCTGATAAACACCCTGTACGAGTATTTTAAAGACAAGCGGGATGCGAAGATGTTGGTGTATGGGGATACCAACTCTACATTTTGCGCTGCCTTGGTGGGGTACAAACTTGGTTTGACAGTTGGGCATGTGGAGGCAGGGGCGAGGTGTTTCAACAAAGACTTGCCGGAAGAAATAAACCGTATTTTTGCAGATGCGGTGTCTGATTTTTGCTTCTGTTTCTCTGAAAAAGACTTGTATAATATCAAGAATGGTATTCTTTGTGGGGATATAGAGTACGAACTGCTAAACAATTTGAATGCGCCTCCGCCGAGTTTAACGGGGCCGGTAGTGCTGACAGTACACAGAAAAGAGAATTTAATCAAAACCCGTATATCGGATATATTGGATTTTTGTGCCCGATTGGAGTGCCCGATTGTTTGGCCGATCCATCACAGTGTGGAAAAGGCTCCGTTTTTCCGTGAACTTGAAGTTCCCAAGAATGTAAGAGTGGTGCCGCCGTATGACTACCTAAAGATGGTGGACGCCCTCAACTCTGCGAGATTTATTGTTTCTGATTCCGGGGGGTTGTTAAAGACCGCCCCGTATTTTGGCAAAAAAATCCTGATACTGAGAAAGGAAGCCGAGCGCACTGAAATTATTGATGGTGGGTATGGGAAAATAGCTGATCTTTCAGACGGGGATATTGATTGGGCGCTTGCCTTGGTGGAGCCGGATAGGAAATTTTTTCTATACAATCAAGTACCGTCTGAATGTATTGTAGGTACGATGTATAAAAATTAATGTTAATACAGACCATAAGGGGTGTTTATGTCTGAGGTTACAGTGGCTTTACCATTATTTAATGCAAAGAATATTGCGTGGTTGGCTTTAGAGTCGTTTGCGCGACAAAGGGATATTGATTTTGAATGGGAGTTGGTGGTTGCTGAAGAACAAGATGGTAATCATTTTGGAAAAGATAAAGTATCAAAGTACGCGGAAAGATTAAAGGATGTTGGATGTGCAGAAATCAAATATCTCCCGCTAAAAACATGGATTCCTTTGGGGCAAAAATGGAAGTATATTGCGGATAACGCATCTTCTGAATCTCGTGGGTATCTGTGCCACTCCGCCGATGGATTTGCTCAACCGTATTGGATACGTGAAGTTTATGACAAACTGATAAAAGAAGAATATAATCACGTTGCGTATCCGCATATTTATGTTTATTATGTGCCCGACCATAAAGTATTCCAACACACTCATTTTACAAAAAATAATGACCGTGGGTGTAAGGCACTTAGTTTTGCTTTTGATATAAAATATATTCGAGGATTACCTTATTTTACTAAACGGAAAGGTATTGATGGGTGGTTGCACAAATCTGTAAGGGCACAAGCTTTAAATGATAAGGGGTATCGTTTTACTTTTGTTTTGGGGGATAATTGGAAAAAGGGGTTTAATACCCACGGGTTTCATACACTAAGTATGGGACGGGCCAGACGATTTCACGGTAAAAATTATCCCGAAGTTGCCCTCAATTTTGCTTTAGAGAATTGGCCCAAAGATATTATAGATCGGTTAATTTCTATTAAACACAAAGCGAAACGATGAGGAACGAAAATGAACATATATGAAACACCTTATGAATTGGTTTTAAAAGCCCCGATCAGCCCCGATACCAAGTTCGGAAAAAATGTCAGGTTGGGCGAAGGGGTGGTGATAGACACAGGGTGTAAAATTGGGGATAACTGCTTTATCGGCCACAACACAGTAATCCGCTCTGGTGTTACCTTGGGCAATAATACGATCATAGGCCATTTATGTGTGATAGAAGCGGACACTACCATCGGGAATAGAACGACCGTTCAATCCCAATGCCACATAACGAAAAATGCAATCATAGAAGATGATGTATTTTTTGGGTTTATGGTAGGCATATCCAACACCAACCAAATTGTTCATGGTAGAGATATTCCACTAAAGATAACCGGCCCACACATTAAACGGGCGGCACGGGTGGGTTCTGGGTCAATGCTGATGCCTGGGGTGGTAATAGGGGAAAACGCTCAAGTGGGGCTGGGGTCGGTAGTGACCAAGAATGTGCCCGACAGAGAAGTTTGGTTTGGAAACCCTGCCGTGTTTAAAAGATATGTACCTTCGGAGGAAATATTATGAAATTTATTCCCTTTATTGGGGTACGGGCCTCTGGTAAAACCACTTTAATGAGTAAGATTAAGCGAAAAGGCGCATACAACAAACTGTTGGGTATAGAAGATAGAAATAGGGTTGGTTCTGTAAGCGCCAGCAAGCTTCAATATAGTTTCTTTAACTCTAAGTTTCCTTTGCTTTGCCAAATGGGGTATGTTGTTAATAAAATTCCCTTTGATTTCGAAGCCAGCCTTATTTTTATGTATGGCGAACCTCAAACAGAGGTCATATTGAGTTTTTTAGACCGATCGTTTAAGATTGTGTTGTTGACCCCTCCGGCAGAGGTTGTTTTGGCACGCATGAAGAAACGGGCTGTGGATTCCGAGAATGTGAGTAAGATGTCTAAATCTCGGAAATGGAACTTTTTGGCCGATAGTTATTCCGAGCTTTACCGCACTCATTTAGGCGGCGTATACGAGGTTTTACACAACAGGTTCCCCCGTGCTTTAATATATGACGGATATACTTTAGGATAAATTATGTCAATATTGATAAGTAAAAAACATAATGATTTTGGTGAAGGAATGGTAAACGGATTGTTTGTGTGGGTTCCAAAGGTTGCCGGAACAAGTATATACAAATATTTACACCCTTATGGATGTGTAAAACTAAAGAGTGAAGAGCGGGCACGGACGTTTAATAATTCCGGGTTAGTGACTTTTGGGCATTTATCCCCCACCGAGTTAAAGACAAGCGGTATCGTAACTGAGGAATTTTTAAACAACGCGTTTAAGTTCGCGTTCGTCCGCAACCCGTTTGACAGGTTGGTATCTTTTTATGCGTATAAACTACAAAAAAGAAAAAAGCCGGTGTCGTTTGAACAATTATGCAATGGCCTTGACAACATAGTGCCAATTGGGTTGTACAATTCGGTAGGTTGGAGTCAAGCTCGCCCTCAATCTGATTGGTTATTTGACGAAGATAGGTGTGTAGTAGATTTTGTGGG
>PWOK01000330.1 GCA_003557445.1 Halanaerobiaceae bacterium | reverse complement strand
TGAGAGAGATGATATTTTACTGGGGGGAAAAATAAGTTTAATTGAAAAAACACAGTTTGATGACTTTAATCAGTACCGCTTAACACCAGAACAGACCAGAACTAAAATCAAAGAAAATGGCTGGAAAACAGTGGTTGCCTTTCAGACCAGAAATCCCATTCACCGGGCTCATGAATATTTACAGAAATGTGCCCTGGAAATAGTTGATGGCCTGTTTTTAAGCCCTTTAGTTGGTAAAACCAAGGATAGTGATATTCCCGCTGATGTTAGAATAAAAAGTTATGAAACAGTTATTAACAAACTATATCCGGTTGAAAGGACAATGATGGTTGTTTTTCCGGCTGCCATGCATTATGCAGGTCCCCGGGAAGCTATATTTCATGCCCTCTGCCGTAAAAATTATGGCTGTACCCATTTTATTGTTGGACGTGATCATGCCGGTGTTGGTGATTATTATGATACCTATGAAGCTCAGGAGATATTTGATCAATTTGATAGAGATGAAATAGGGATAATACCTTTAAAATTTGAATATGCTTTTTACTGTAAAAAATGTGAGAGTATGGCCAGTAATAAAACATGTCCTCATTCTTCAGAAAACCACATATTTTTAAGTGGTACAAAAGTTAGAGAACTGTTAAGAAAAGGAGAAAGACCACCTGTAGAAATGACAAGACCTGAAGTGGCAGATGTGTTAATAGAAGGAATGGAAGAATAATTAAAAAAGTAATATATATTATCAGTGATTAAAGATAATAATAAAGATAGAAGTATATGGTTTATACCTGACTATATGTTTTCTATCTTTTTTACATTCTGAAAAAAGAGGTGTTTTGATGAATATAATAGAACATTTTAATCTGAGAAATAGTATAATTTTTATTTCTTTATTAATCATTATTATAACCATTATTTCTCTATATGTTTTTCATTTATTAATAAACCCTTTAAGAGAGATTGTGGATTATCAACCAGATCAGGATTATGAAAATATAACATTCACACCGAGGGGAGAAAAAGACCTTGAATTAAAAGGATGGTTTTTTCCTGCAGATAAAAATAAAGAAAAAACAATTATTATTGCTCATGGCTATGGGAGTAACAGACTGGAAAATTTTGAAGTTACCGAATATCTGATTAAAAAAGGATATAATGTTTTAACATTTGATTTCAGGAATAGTGGTCAATCTGACTCAGGTATTACCTCTCTTGGAAAATATGAAAAATATGATTTACTGGGGGCAATTGATTTTATAAAAAACAATACAGATAAGGAACAAAATATTGGAATACTTGGTTATTCCATGGGTGCGGTAACTGCTGTTCTAACAGCAGAGAAAGAACCAGCAGTTAGGGCTCTGGTTATGGATAGTGCTTTTGATGATTTAAAGAATTATCTGGAGAATAATTTACCGGTATGGTCCAGTTTACCGTCATTTCCTTTTAACTGGTTTGTTTTAAATGTCAGTACCCGGATATATGGTCTTAATCCTGGAGATATTAGACCGATAGAGGCTATAAAAAGGCTGGATATTCCCGTGTTTTTTATTCATGGCAAAGATGATCAATTGATTCCTCCAGAGAATAGTAAAAGACTCTATCAGGTAGCTCAAAACCAAAATAATATTTTATGGTTAGTGCCAGAGGCAGAACATATTGATTCCTGTCAGGTTAATTTTGAGGAATATACAGAAAGAGTGTTTTTATTTTTTGAAAAATATTTAAGATAAAGGTGTTTTTTGCTTGACAGAAGAAAAGTATTTTGATAACATAAACACTAGTAAACCGATAGGAAAAACTGATTAAATTAAGCATATGTGTTATGATACTCTTTTATGCTTGACATAATAGGGAATAATTGATATACTATCCATGTAATCATCAGGTAAAAAAACAAGAGAAATGGTAAAATATAATCAATAATAATTGCAGGATAGATAGAAAACTATATTGAATTATATATAAACAATAACTATTATATATTGTTTACATATACTTATATAAGAAATCATAATAGTTATAAGATTAAAAAAAATCAAAATTACGAAGGAGGGTTTTAAATGTTGACAAAATTAAGAACTGTTTTCCAGAGAAAAATGTTGATGTTATTAATTGTGTTGGGCCTGACTCTGGTTCTGGCATCCTGTGGTTTACTGGAAGATAATAATACAATTATTGGTCAGGTAATGATGGAAGGTGAAGGTGAACTTGTTCCCCTGGAAGGTGTGCAAGTATCGGTTGATATTGAGTGGACAAATATACAGAGGACAACTGATGCAGAAGGACTTTTTGAAATTGCCGATGTACCCAATGGTAGCTATACATTAAATTTTTACAAAACAGATGTTATTGATGAATCAGTAAGTATTACTGTTTCAGGTGGGGAAACACATAACTTTGATTTTGTTTTTTCTTCTGAAGGAGAATTGATTGATGATGAACTGGCTGAAGGTAAAATGTTTGCCCAGAATCTTAGAGATCATGGGATTAATTTGACTGAAATGGGTATTCAACAGGGAGAAATGATGGATACAGCCTTTAATGAAGTGGTGGCTCCCTATGGTCAGGAAGCAGGAATTAGAATAATGTTGATCGGTTATATCATGGAAGATTGGGATTATATATTACATGAATATGGTCCTGGTGAATATGATATTGATTTTAATACAGGAGATATTGTTCAGGTTGAAGAAGGAGATATTGGTGAAACACTTGATTTTACTCTGAAAATTTCAGGTATAGAAGAAGATGTTTTACATGTTGTAGAAATTTCAAGTCCTGAAATAAATCCTGAAGAAGTATTCAAGGAAACTCCTGTTGAAGGTGAAGAAAAAGATGACACGGTTGATGAACACTGGTTGGTTGAAATGGATTTTAGTCAGATAGAAGGGGCTTTTACCTACCAGCAAAACCGTGTGGTTGATGGTGTTACAGATGATACATTTGACTGGAATTTTGAGTTTTCACTTAATTACACTGAAACATTTGTAATTGAGACCATAGATATCTATGAGGATTATGATGAAGTCTTAATAAGAGATGATTATATTATTACCGTGCCTGATAATCCAACTTTCTCTATTACAGGATTTCTTAAAGATGAATGGGAATTTTCACCTGAAGAAGGATTTTCAATAACACCAATTGGAGAATTTGTAGTTGACTTTGAGCTTGATATTGATGCCTTTGATAATGACAGTATTACCTATAATGGTCTTGTGGAAGGTGTAGATGTCTTTAAATATGAAGGAGC
>PWOK01000323.1 GCA_003557445.1 Halanaerobiaceae bacterium | reverse complement strand
TACCTGGAGGAAAAATACTTTCCAGCAAGAAGATGTAAATATAATATAATAAAAACCATCAATAAAAGCAAAGGATGAAATATATGAAAAAGCTGATAATTATTATTCTTTTAATTAATTTTATGTTAATGCCATTTATAACGTCAGCAACTATCTATGCTGAATCAGAAGAAACAGAATCAGGAATTATATCCAGTGAAATGAAACAGGTAGCAAAGGGAATAGGAGCCCTCTTTTTATTAAATAGGTTGAGCAGATATTTTCCCTCATCAGAAAAAGAGGCCTATGACTCAAGGACAAGCAGTCAAAGATCAGAGAGAGAACAGGTTTCAGAGTTAATCAAAGATTCAGGATTTCTATCAGGTAAGGTGATAGTTATTGATCCCGGTCATGGAGGACATGATCCTGGAGCTATTGGTCCTACAGGTTTAAAGGAAAGTGAAGTGGTTTTAGATATTTCTTTAAGCTTATACAGGATACTAAAAGCAAATACAGAGGCAGAAGTTTATATAACCAGAAAAGATGATCGATTTATACCTCTTGGAGGTAGATCTGCCCTGGCCAATAATTTAGAAGCAGATATTTTTATCAGTGTTCATATTAATGCTGATGAGTGGGGAAGAAATCAGGGTATTGAGACATTTGCTCATTATAATGCTCCCCGGGAAACCTGGGCAATGGCCTGGTATATTCATGATAATCTGGTAAAACAATTAAACCTGGAGAACAATGGTTTAAAGGCAGATAATTTTCAGGTATTAAGAGAAACAACAAATAATATGAAATCAATTCTACTGGAAATAGGTTATATATCACATTATTATGATGAAAACTTCTTTAGAAATTATAATAATAGAGAAAGAGCAGCAAGAGCAGTTTACCATGGTCTTTTAGATTATTATTCTCAATAATAATCAAAAGAAGATAAATCTTATCCAGATGATCAGGATAAGGCTTAAAAACCAGACCAGATAGCGGCTGAGGTCACCATTGTGAATTTTTTGCAAAACTATACCAATATAATTAAAACCTCTGGCCAGTAATAAATAGGGGTCAAAATCAAATTTAAAATATTTTTTTGCAGTAAGATATTTACGGCCAGAGAAAAACATAATAGTTCCCACAAGGGCAGGTAGAAGTCCATACCAGATATTAGATAAAGAAAAATAATTTATTTGAAGATCTGCTGATAAAAGATTAATCAAAATATCTGGTTTAAAACCTGTAACTATTATTATTAAAACTATAATATTCATACTCAAAACCATATATATTGTAGGTTTTTTATTGACAGTTATATCTTTTTTTCTAAAAAAGGCATAATATATAAATTTAATAAAAACCAGAGAGGTTCCAATTCCCGTTATATATAAGCCGATATAGATAACTGGTATTGAAGACAGACCTTCTTTAATAATCAATTTACCTATATAACCATTTGTAAGGGGAATACCGGCAATAGCCAGAGAAGCAATTATTGCTGAAACAGTGGTGAAGGGAAGTTTTTTTATTAAACCACCGAGTTCTGACAGATTCTCCTTATTGGTAGTATAGATAATAACACCAATTACCATAAAAAGCAGTGTTTTATATAATATGTGATTAAAAAGGTGGATTAAGCCTCCTGTATTTCCGGCAATAGTACCGGCACCAAACCCGGCAATTATATAACCAATCTGGCTGATAATACTATAAGTAAATATTTTACGCACATTATTTTCATTTAAGGCCAGAAGAACACCAATAAATGCGGAAAATACACCTGCATAAGCAAGATTAACACCACCTAGCAAACGATACATGGCAAAAACACCTATTTTGGTGGTAAAGGCAGATAAAATTACAGTTATATAAAAGGGAACACGACTGTAGTTTGAGGGCATCCAGGTGTGTAAACCAATAAAAGCCATTTTTATTCCTATAGCAATAATGAAAAAAGGTAATCCATATTCTATTTCAGTCAGAGCCAGGGATCCTGTGTTAGAATATTGCAGAAATATTCCCCATAAGAGACTAATTCCTCCTGCCAGGTGCATAATAAAATAATAATAACTACTACTGGAGGATAAAGGATATTTTTGATTGAGTATCAGAAAAAAGGAACTGATGGTCATTAATTCCCAGAAAACATAGAAGGTAAAAAGATCTGCACTAAAAACAACCATTAAAGCACTACCAGCATAGATATGAGTTAATAATATAAATTTACTGGTACCAGTATTAAGAACATAAAGAATGCAGCAGAAGGCGATAATTGAAAAAATTATAGCTGTAAATTTTGCAATATTATCCACATAAAAAGGTGTAAGTGTATATCTGAGAAAACTTATTTCCCAAAAATCTCCAGTTGATAAATTAAAAACTATAAAAATAACCATCAAAGAAATAAAAAGAGAAATAATATATTTTATTTTTTTATTTACAAAAAGCAAAAGCAAAACACTTATAA
Organism: Halanaerobiaceae bacterium; assembly: GCA_003557445.1. Next base: position 812 of record PWOK01000323.1, on the reverse strand, counting down.
GATATAATAATCCAGGATGAAGCATTTTAACCAACCCCCAGTCCGCTTAAGAGATTAATAAAATGTAATCTTTCTATTAAATAGTAAGGTATATTGTTTAAAAAGCTTAGTGGTAATGAAGGAACAATACCAAATAATATACAGATAGCTCCCAGTATAAAAGCAGGTATTTTTAGATTCCAGGGAATAAAATCAGATTTAAACTTAGATTCGGTTACTGTATAAAGGCTTCTAATAATTTTAAGATAATAGGTTAAAGAAATTAAAGTTCCTATTGGTATAAAAAAGGCTGCTAAAAGATGATCAGCTTCTAGTGCTGCTTCAATAATCAACCATTTACTGATAAAACCATTAAAAGGAGGAAGGCCGACTATGGCCAGTGCAGATACAATAAAGACAAAAGAACTGGCCGGTAATTTAAAACCAAGACCTTTTAAATCATCTAATTCTCTACTGCCAGTATAGGTTATAAAAATAGCAGCAGTAAAAAACAGGGCTCCCTTCATAATTGCATGATTAACTAAATGATAACTTCCAGCAATAACCCCCTGTTCTGTGGCTAAAGCCAGACCAATGATAATATAACCCATCTGAGCGATACTTGAATATGCAAGCATTCTTTTGATATTGGTTTGCTGGAAAGCAATTGTATGGGCTATTAGGAAGGTCAAAACCCCCCAGAAAATAAAAGTTGAGGATAATCCAGTTTCAATTATTTCTTCAGAACCAATAAATAGATATATTATTCTTATAAAAGCAAATAGAGCAGATTTTATAATCAGACCAGAAGATATAATATTATAGGGGATAGG
>PWOK01000120.1 GCA_003557445.1 Halanaerobiaceae bacterium | reverse complement strand
ACAGCCCATCCCAGAAAAAAAGTTATAATTAACAATCTTATAAATGTTGCAAAGGAAACTATCCGGGTTCTTTTATGGCTAATCAGCAGTCCTCTATGGATATTACGATAGGTTTCAACAATTGGTAGAAAACAGGTAATTCTCAGTGCCATATAGGCAAATTCAATTGCTTCCGGATCTTTTAAACCAATAATGTTCCGTAAAAACCAGCCCCCTGAAGGTGTATACCCCAGTAAAAAAAGAATAGCAAAAAATATACCACAGACAAACCAGATAAAACTTGATGCTGTAATATAACTTTTTTTACTATTAACCAGAGAAACATTTATCTGGACAAACATAAAGGTTGGTGCTTTAATAGTATTGGTTAAACTTTTGACAACAGTAAAAACTGCAATACTTAATTCAGGATATGGTAATCGGGCTATGGCAGCATTCATTAAAGAATGTATGGTAGATATAAAAAAAGGTGTTACTGCCAGGGGAATAAAAAAAGCCAGAAGTGTTCTGTAACCAAGTGTTTTTTTAGGTTGTTTTCTGGATTTCATGTTTTGTCTCCTCGTAAAAAAGCTTATGTAATTTTACAACAAATAAGGACAATTATCAAGCAAAACCAATAAAAAAACAGGTATTTTTTAATTTGAAAAGAAGATATATATTATATTATTAATAAAAAAATAAAGGAGAAATAAGATATGAGAAATTATCAACCACATCTTCCCAAAATGGAAAAAAGTGAAAGGATTATAATCCTTGATATGTCTCAGGATACAGCTTATAGTCCTCTAAATGACCGTACAGGAGAGGCTCTGGATGTTATGCTGATAACAGTTGTAATCCAGGGTATAGTTAACAGATCTTCCCCCAAAAAAATATATTTTACTCATCTGGGGGCAGGGGGGGTAGGAAAAGGAGATTGGTCTCATCAAAATTTCCATGAAGCCAATTATTATCTTGAAGATGGGATGCTTCCTGTCAAAAAAGAAAAACCATCTCTGGATAAAAATCAAAAATATCCGGTATTAAAATATCTGCTGGATAATTACAACACTTATATAAAAGGAAAAATTAAAATACCGGTACCGGGCAAGATAGGAAATGATAGTCCTATTATGGCTGGTATAACTGCCTGTGGTCAGGGAGATTTTATACCCGTTACTGATGCCGCCCAAAAGGTAATTACAGAACTTGGATATGATTTCACCTGTATGGCAGATATCAGGGATATGTCAGAAAAAGAGGCCTTTATCTGGGCTAGAGATAATTATTTTACAGATAAAACTAACAGAAAAGTATTTGGATATCATTGTTTTAGAAAAGATAGAGAAGTTGCTCCACCTGTGTATTTTGACTATCTTATAGCTAATAGGGCTTTTGTTCATGGATTGGATCTGACTGAAGATGAAAATAAAAATTTATTGACAACAGTTTTAAATTCTGATAATTATAATTATGGGACTCCGGTGATGACCTATCATGAGGCCTTTGATATAGATTATCATTTTGATCAGGGATTTCCTCTGGAGATATCTCTTGTTCCCAATTATACTGTACATAGTTCTTTTCCTTCTAAACCGGAGAACTATACTCAGTCACCAGAAGGTAAGGCACACTCTGTTAATAAAAACACATTATATTTAGGCTTCTATGTGACAGATGGTGACAGTGCCCGTTATGGACAATTATTTCATTATGATTTTATCAGAAATTCCCAAAATGTATGTAATCATAATCGTGATTTACCCCTTGGTTTTTCTATCAGTGGAATCTGTCTTGATATATTCCCCAACTTATTAAAGTGGTATTCTGAAAACACTAATAATGATAAATGGGAATATATTTATACTACCTTACATGGTGATGGGGTTCCTGGTTCTGATAAACCAGATTCAGTTAATGCTTTTAAAGAAATTACTAAAAATTATATTCAAAATGCCAATGGATTATTTAGAGGACTTAATTTTTTTAATACCGGTAATGTTGAACATGAGGTGGCAGCAGCAGCCGGTGTTGATTACTGGATCAGGAAATATCAGGGAGAAAAAGAGGAGAAGGTAAACTGGATGTATAAAAATAATATACCATCAGTAAATCTTGCTGGTCCCTCACAGGCTTCCAGTTCTGAAAGTGCTATCAAGGCAATTAGATATGCAGTTGCTCAGGTTTCTGAAAGAGAACCTGCCTTTGTCCTGGCCACCTGTTCTGATGGAGGAGATTATATATATTATAACTGTAGTCATTGTCCTTTCAAGATAGTTGAGGAGACTGCAGCTAATTTAGAAAAAAACCCACCGGATGGCAGGAAGATTGTTTATTTAACTCCCCGTGATCTGGCAGCAACCTGGAAAAAGTATTTTAAAAAATAAAAGAGGATTTTTATATTTTTTGTCAAATTTATTATAAAAGGAAAGAAAAAGGAGGCCATATCATTTATGGAAAACAAACTGGGGGTTAAACAGATTGCTGATATGATGGGTGTTAGTAAAACAACAATATATAAAAAATTAAATAATGGAGAAATCAAGGGACATAAAGAAAAAAATGAGGATGGAATAGAAAAATGGATTATTAATAAAGAAGATATTGAAGATATAATAAAGGAAAGTAATCAGGATAAAGAGCAGGTTAAAAATCTGCTCACTGAAATTATTAATACTATTGAATATCAAAATAATATGATACTTAATATCTTAAAGGAAATGAAAGAACAAAACAAGCAAGTAAAAGAAATAAAAGAAAATAAAAATAAAGAAAAAAAGAAAAAGAGTATCTGGGATAAATTTAAAAGTTAATAAAAGAATATTAATAAAATAATAAAGAGATTTTTTTGACAGATAAGATAATTTTATATATAATTAGTTATAAAGTTAAATAATCAGGGGAGCTTTTGCTGAGAGGATGTAATTATACATCGACCCTTAATACCTGATCCTGATAATGCAGGCGCAGGGAAATTTAAAGGATGAATATATATTATTCTCCTCCAGCAAAGCTTGCCAGGAGGAGGTTTTTTATTATGAATAAAAAGACAAGAATTATTGCAGAAATAGCAGTAGCAATTGCACTGGCTATGATTTTCAATTTCATTAAACTCTGGAGGATGCCTTATGGTGGTTCAATTACATTAGAGATGATACCCATATTTGTTATTGCTCTACGCTGGGGATTAGGACCTGGCATGATGGCCGGAACAGCATATGGGTTTTTACAGCTGGTTTTTGATCCGTATATAATTCATCCAGCACAATTTATATTGGATTATCCTCTGGCATATTT
>PWOK01000329.1 GCA_003557445.1 Halanaerobiaceae bacterium | reverse complement strand
TTTTAATCTGTATTGCAGTCAAATTGCAGTACATTTTTATGAATAGAATTTTTATAAAAATTAAAAAGGACTTTTTATATTATAATATCAATTAAGTAAAATAAAAATTAAAAAAAGGTATATTTTGTTTTTTATAGAACTATATAAATGAAAATATATGGTTTCAAGAAAGAAGAAACCGAAAGAAACCAAACGAGCTAAAAAACGAGTAAAAATTTAATTAATAAACTAAAAATAAAAAGTTAATTTATATTAAATTAACAAATTCCAAAGAGTTATTAATACCTTCAGTACTTATATTGATAACTGGTTTTTAAGGTTATTCTGTTAAGTTTTAAATTAGATGATATAGAGGTTAGAATAGACACTTTATAAAACATAGATAACTAAGGAGGTATATTATATGGCTGAAAAGATCAGTTTGTTGTGCAGTAAGATAGCTAATAAGGACCTGGTATTACCCGAATTTCAAAGAGAGTTTACCTGGCGAAAAGATCAGTCAAGAGATTTAATTGATTCTTTACTTAAAGATTATCCTACTGGTTCACTTTTGTTTTGGAAAACTAGTGAAGATATTGCACTAAAAAATATGAAGGGATATAATCCAGAAGGAATGTTGGAAATATTATTAGATGGCCAGCAGCGATTAACAGTATTATATATGCTGTTAAAGGATGATATTCCACCATATTATTCAGGGGAAGACATTGATAATGATCCGCGTAACTTATATTATAATTTGTGGACAGCCGATTTGAAATATTATAAGCAAATAGAAATGGAAAATAATCCTTTTTGGGTAAGAGTTTGTGATTGTTACGATGATGACAAAGTAAGGGTAAATAATTTATTTGATGTTTTAGGTAATGAAGATACCACAAAAACTGAAATGATGGGGAAAATGTCTAAATTAATAGATAATCTAAACAAGATAAAAAATATAAGGGAAAAAGAATACCCAATTATGTATGTTGATGAGAAAGCCAATTTATATCATGCATTAACAGTATTTGATAGGGTTAATAGTAGGGGAACTCCTCTATCAGAAGCTGATATAGCTCTTGCACATATGTGCAGTGCCTGGCCTCAGACTCGAAGAGTTTTTAAAGAAAAATTAGAGGAATTAAATGATCAGGGATTTATGTTTGATTTAACATTTTTAACAAGGGCTATGAATGCAGTAATAAATGGGAGAGCAGATTATCAATTATTACATGATTTGAAAAAAGAGCAGATTGCTGCCGGATGGAATGTATTAGATAATCTTCTGGATTATATAGTTAATTTTTTAAAAACAAGAGCTTATGTGTATAGCACTGGTGTTCTCAATACAAATAATGTTTTAATTCCTATTATAGGTTATCTGTCAAAAAATGAATTGAAATTCCAAAATGAAAATGACAGAAGAAAATTATTGTTCTGGATGTATGCTGCTTTATTTCAAAGAAGATATAGTGGAAGTGTTGATCAAAAACTAGAAAGAGACCTAAGTGCTATTGACTCAAAACAGGGGGTCGATTCATTATTAACAGCTCTAAAAGAGGATGAAGGAGAACCCCAGATAAGCCCTGAGAACCTTGACACACGAGGAGTAGGTCATCCATTATATAATATGACATGTATTGTAATTATGGCTAATGGAGGAGTTGACTGGTCTAATGGGCTTGGTTTAGAAGAACCTTTCGGTGACTCTTATAGTATACAAAGGCATCATATTTTTCCAAAGTCTTTATTAAAAGATGCTGGTTATGATACAGGTAATAACCTCATCCATCAAAAAAGGGTAAATGAGATAGCTAACAGGGTTCCCTTGACTAAAAGTGGGAATATGAATATTTTCAATAAATCTCCTAATGAATATCTAGAGATTGTAGAAAAAAATAATCCCGGTAATCTAGAAAAATTTATGATTCCTAAAGATCGTAATTTGTGGAGAATAGAAAACTATGAGCAGTTTTTAGCTAGAAGAAGAAAACTAATTGCTGATGATATAAATGAATTTATGCAAAATTTAATTGAAGATACTTCGGGAGGAGAAAATATTCCTGAAAAGAAACTGATCAACTTGATAGAACAAGGAGAAAATGACTATGTGGAGTTTAAATCTACAATGAGGTGGAATATTTATGCTGAAAGAATGGATAAAGAGATAGAACTTTCTGTTTTAAAGACAATAGCTGCATTTCTAAACACAAATGGAGGTAATCTTATAATAGGTGTTAACGATGATAAAGAGCCTCTGGGATTAGATAAAGATAAGTTTGAAAATGATGATGCTATGTTATTACATTTTATAAATATAGTCAAGGACAGAATTGGTGCTAAATTCACCCGGTTTTTTGATACTTATATAGAAGAATATAAGGGTAGAAAAGTATTTAGAATAGAGTGCAGACCTGGTTTAGTACCTGCGTATGTTAAACATAACAATGAGGAGAAGTTCTATATAAGAACAGGACCAGCTACTAATGAGTTACCTGTAAGTGAAGTACATGAATACATTCAGCAAAGGTTTTATTAATAAAACGGAAAATTAATTTTTGAAAGAAAAAAATAATTTTTTTTAAACAAAAATCATTAAATTGTTCTATTTTAAATTTCCAAACAAGAGTTTGTTTAATAAAATATAGGAAATAATAAATAAACATGATGAAATAAAAACTAAAAAAATGGATCTGACCCGTAATATATTACTTGTTTTATGAAAAGAAGGAAGAGTTCATATTATTGAGGAGGGATATTAATTAATATATATGAAATGATTTTTTCTTTATATTATTCTATAATATCTACTTTATTAGTATATTTTTTATATAAAAAATATACTAATAAAGCAGAAGAATATTATAATGTTTATTTAAAGAAGCAGTATATTATTTTAATTATCTTTATTGTAGGATTTTTTTCTTTTATTATTTCAGCATTAAGATATATTTTTGAAACTTCTCTAGGAAATATTCTAGGAAAACATAATTTACAGTATATAAATTTATTGTTTATATTTTTGGTGGGTTTATTTTTGTATAATATTTTATTTAAAAAAATACATAAAAAAGAACGTGAAAAAGTATTGAAAAAAATGAAAAAATTTAATGAAAAATATTCAATAAAAGAAAAGCAAAAGATTTTTAAACATATCATTTCTTTAAGTGACAATGGATTAATTAAGGAAAGTGATATTTCTAAAGAAATTATATCATTCAAAGGTAGAAAAGTAACTAAAATATTGGCAAAAGTGATAGAACTTTACGAATCAGGTTATTTTAAAGAAATTGATGAAGA
>PWOK01000153.1 GCA_003557445.1 Halanaerobiaceae bacterium | reverse complement strand
CAGGAACAGCAGCTGAGGTAATACCGGTTGTGGAAGTTGATGGCCGGAAAATAGCTGATGGTACCCCGGGTCAATATACAAAAAAAATAATAAATAAATTTAGAGAAATTGCAAATAATACGGGTGTACCTATCTATTAAAATTATTCTGTTTATATAGTTCCTGGAAGCTCCAGTATATCTGGTGCTTTTTGTTTAAATTATTACAATTTTGATTTAAATACCACTGGAGGTGATTGAATTGACCCATATTTTATCAGTATCAGTTTTAAACAAACCAGGTGTTTTAACCAGAGTTGCCGGGCTTTTTAGCCGCCGCAATTTTAATATCCATAGTTTAAATGTTGGTGAAACTGAAAATCCGGAAATATCAAGAATGACAATTGTTGTCAGGGGAGATCAAAAAACTCTGCAACAGGTAAAGAAACAGTTGAATAAACTAATAGATGTAATTAAAATTTATGAATTAAGCAAAGAAGCAATAGTTGATAGAGACCTGGCTCTGATAAGGATTGGATGTTCAAGAAAAGAAAGAATGGAAATTATACAAATAGCTGATACTTTCAGGGCAAAAGTTGTTGATGTTTCTTATGATAGTTTAATGCTTGAGGCCACTGGTACCGAGAATAAAATTGAGGCTTTAGTTGAGATATTAAATGATTTTGATATTATGGAAATTGTAAGAACCGGTCTGGTAGCTTTAACCAGAGGACAGGAATTAAAACGCCGCCGGGAAATTAAAAATAACAGGGAGAGTGAATAAAATGGTAGAAATATATTATGAAGATGATGCTAATTTAGAACTATTAAAAGAAAAGACTATTGCAGTTATTGGATACGGAAGTCAGGGGCATGCTCAGGCTCAGAATCTAAAAGAAAGTGGTCTGAATGTCATAGTGGCAGAACTTAAAGGTACTACAAACTGGGAAATGGCAAAAAAAGATGGTATGGAAGTTATGTCAACTTCAGAGGCTGTAAAAAAAGCAGATATTATTCATATTTTGGTTCCAGATGAAGTACAGAGTAAAGTTTATAAAACAGAAATTGAGCCCTATTTAGAAGAAAATAATGCTCTGGGTTTTTCTCATGGTTTTAATATTCACTTTGGTCAGATTGTACCTCCAGAAAATGTGGATATATATATGATAGCTCCTAAAAGCCCGGGTCATTTGGTTAGAAGATTATATGAAAATGGTCAGGGAGTTCCGGGATTACTTGCTGTTGAACAGGATTATTCCGGTCAGGCAAAGGATATTGCTCTGGCCTATGCTAAAGGTATTGGTTGTGCCCGGGCTGGAGTTCTGGAAACAAGTTTTCGAGAGGAAACAGAGACTGATTTATTTGGTGAACAGGCAGTATTATGTGGAGGAACAACAGCTTTAGTAAAAGCAGGATTTGAGACACTGGTAGAAGCAGGTTATCAGCCAGAAATAGCCTATTTTGAATGTTTAAATGAGTTAAAATTAATTGTTGATTTAATGTATGAAGGTGGTATTACCATGATGCGTCACTCAATAAGTGATACTGCCCAATATGGTGATGTAAAAATAGGACCGGAAATTATAAATGAGGATGTAAAACAGAGGATGAAAAAAGTTCTTAAAGATGTACAAACGGGTGAATTTGCCAGAGAATGGATATTAGAAAATAAGGCAAACCGTCCTGTTTTTAATGCTCTCACAGAAAAGGATGAGAATCATTTAATAGAGAAAGTGGGGAAAAAATTAAGGGATATGATGCCCTGGATTAAAAAGTAGAAAGTAGAAGGTGAGTGATAAAGATAATGGGAAAAGTTAAAATTTTTGATACAACTTTAAGGGATGGTGAACAATCACCAGGGGTTAGTTTAGTACCAGAAGAAAAATTAATAATAGCTAAACAGCTTGCAAAACTAAAGGTTGATATAATAGAAGCCGGTTTTCCTGTATCTTCACCAGGAGATTTTAAGGCTGTAAAAAAAATAGCAGATGAAATAAGGGATGTAGTAATTTGTGGGCTGGCCCGTTCCCGCAAAAAGGATATTGATAGGGCCTGGGAAGCATTAAAAAGTGCTGAAGAACCTTTGATTCATGTTTTTATTGCTACTTCTCCCATTCATATGAAACATAAATTAAAACTTAAACCAGAACAGGTAAAAAAACAGGCAATTGAAGCTGTTAAATATGCTAAAAAATATACTTCAAATGTGGAGTTTTCAGCAGAGGATGCTTCCAGAAGTCAGCCTGAATTTTTAGCTGAAATATTTACTGAAGTAATTAAAGCAGGAGCCACTGCCATTAATGTTCCCGATACTGTTGGTTATGCAGTGCCCCATGAATTTGCCAGACTGGTAAAATATATTAAGGAAAATGTAGAAAATATTGATAAAGTGGATTTAAGTTTACACTGTCATAATGATTTAGGACTGGGAACAGCTAATAGTCTGGCCGCCATTGAAAATGGAGCCAATCAGATAGAGGTTGCAGTTAATGGAATAGGAGAAAGGGCTGGTAATACAGCTCTGGAAGAAATTATTATGGCCCTGTATACCAGAAAAGATTTTTATGATATAGAAATATCACAGGATACCACACAAATTGCCCGTTTAAGCAAAATAGTTGCTAATTTGACCGGTATGCATATACAACCCAATAAAGCAATTGTTGGAGAAAATGCCTTTGCTCATGAAGCTGGAATCCATCAGGATGGGGTAATTAAAGAAAGAACAACCTATGAAATTATGGATGCCAGGACTATTGGGCTTGAAGATAATAAACTGGTTCTGGGTAAACATTCAGGAAGACATGCTCTTCGTGATTTTATTCAAAAGAAAAATTATGATCTTGATGATGATATTTTTGAAGATGTGTTTCGTAGATTTAAAAAACTGGCAGATAAGAAGAAAAAAATAACTCCTGTAGAAATAGAGGCTTTAATAGATGATCAGTATCATAAACATGAAAGTATCTATGAACTTGATTATCTTTCAGTATCTACAGGGATTAATTTGATTCCCACAGCCACAATTAGAATCAAAAAAGAGGATAATCTATTACAGAAAGCATCCTGTAGTGGTGATGGACCGATTGATGCTATTTTTCAAACAATTAATGAAATAGTAGAAATTGAAGATATTCGTTTAATAGAATATAAAATCAATGCCATAACGGAAGGAAAAGATGCCCTGGGTGAAGTAATAGTAAAAACAGATATTAAAGGAGAAACCTTTGTTGGACACAGTGCCCAGACTGATATAACTGAAGCAAGTGCCATAGCCTATCTGGAGACAATAAATAAGTATTTAGCCGGGCATTAATTAATCATATAAGGAGAGATATAATATGGGAATGACTATGGTTGAAAAAATTATTGCTGCCCATACTGATAAAGACCTGGTTAAACCGGGTGAAATACACAAAACCAGAGTTGACATGGTTCTGGGAAATGATGTAACAACACCGGTGGCAATAAAAGAGTTTGAAAAAATAGGTATTGAAAATGTTTTTGATAAAGAAAGGGTTGTTATTGTACCCGATCATTTTACTCCCAATAAGGATATTAAATCTGCTGAACAGACAAAATTTATTAGAGAATTTGCCCATAAACAGCAGTTGAAAAACTATTTTGAAATAGGTCAGATGGGAATAGAACACTGTCTTTTACCGGAACAGGGGTTAACATTACCCGGAGAAATAATTATAGGTGCTGATTCACATACCTGTACTTATGGTGCTTTAGGTGCCCTGGGAACCGGTGTTGGTAGTACAGATATGGCTGCTGCTATGGCAACAGGAGAGGCCTGGTTTAAAGTACCATATACAATTAAATTTGTATATAAAGGTAAATTAAAACCATGGGTTGGTGGTAAAGACCTTATCTTATATACTATTGGAGATATTGGTGTAGATGGTGCCCTTTACAGAGCCATGGAATTTACCGGAGAAGCAGTAGAAAACCTTTCAATGGATGGAAGAATGACCATGTCCAATATGGCCATTGAAGCAGGAGGTAAATGTGGCCTGATTAAGGCAGACCAAAAAACTGAAGAATATCTTAAAGATAGAGCAGTTAGAGAATATACACCTCTATATAGTGATCAGGATGCTGTATATGAAGATATTATTGAATATGATGTAAGTAACCTGGAACCTCAGATAGCATTTCCTCATTTACCTGAAAACACCCATCCAGTAAGTGAAGCAGGACATATAAAAGTTGATCAGGCAGTTATTGGTTCCTGTACTAATGGCCGGATTGAGGATTTAAGAATATCTGCTAAAATACTAAAGGATAATCAGGTTAAATCTGATGTGAGATGTATAGTTTTTCCAGGGACACAGACAATTTACAAACAGGCTCTTGATGAAGGATTAATAAATATCTTTATAGATGCTGGTGTTGCCGTAAGTACACCCACATGTGGTCCCTGTCTTGGTGGTCATATGGGTATACTTGCCCCGGGAGAAAAAGCGATTGCCACAACAAACCGTAATTTTGTGGGCAGAATGGGTCACAAAGAAAGTGAAGTTTATTTATCAAATCCAGCAGTTGCTGCTGCTTCTGCCATTAAAGGATATATTGTACATCCGGAGGAGGTTTTATCATGAAATTAAAAGGTAAAGTATTTAAATATGGAGATAATGTTGATACAGATGTTATTATACCTGCCCGCTATTTAAACACTTCAGACCCGAAAGAACTGGCAGTACACTGTATGGAGGACCTTGATAAAAATTTTGCTGAGGAAGTAAATCAGGGTGATATAATTGTGGCCGGTAAAAATTTTGGGTCAGGAAGTTCCCGGGAACATGCACCACTGGCCATAAAAGCAGCAGGGATATCCTGTGTAATAGCTGAAAGTTTTGCCCGCATTTTTTACAGAAATTCTATTAATATTGGACTTCCTATTCTGGAATCGGCTGAAGCAAGTAAAGATATAAAAGAAAATGAGATTATTGAAGTAAATCTTGATAATGGCCTTATTAAAAATATAGATACCAATAAAGAGTATAAATCAGAACCATTTCCTGACTTTATGCAGGAGATTATTCAAAATGGTGGTTTAATAAATTATGTAAAAAATAATTTAAAAAAATAATAGTAAACTAAAATCCCTCATCCCTGATAGGAACGAGGGATTTTTTTATTCCCTTTCAAGAAGGCTAAGAGAACTGATATTTTCTTTTTGTCGTCTTTTTTCCAGACTTTTAATCAAAGATAGTGTAGAGTTGATATCTATACGATAACTGTATCTGGATAACTCTTCGATATAAAGCCATTTTAAATCCAGATTATCTGATGGTTTATTCCTGGGAGTGGTTACTGTACGGGAAAAGCATAGGGGTTTAAAAATCCCGTCTTTCAAATAACCTATTGCAACTTTAAATGGACTGTCTGGTTTTACATGACATATATACCAATCAGTTGCTTGATGTGAGATTGAAATATCATAATATTTGTTTTCATCTTCTAAAAACAATCTCAGTATAGCTTTGTTTTCATAAAATTCTGGATTTGTGATTTCCCAGTAAGTATAAAGCCAGCCAGGATCTTTGACCATTAACCTAATCAGGTTTTTATTGTATTTGTTTTTTAACTCCTGTTCTTCCCAGTTGTAATTAGCAGGGTCAATGGATTCAGAATCCTCCTCAACTGTTTTATACATATTACTGTTAATCCCTATTTCCTCACTAAATTCCATATCCGGTTTTTTTTTCTCCATATTTTTTTCACTCCTCATAAACTTATAATATATAGTTAAAAATACTATTAGTGCAAGAACAACTATTATTATAATTGTTAGTGATCCCATATTAATTTCAAACATATAATATAATCCTCCTTTCTAACTTGAAAGATAAGCCACAGAAACCTTTGCTTCTGTGGCATTTTTGTTATATATAGTTTAAACAAATTTGATTACATATATGCAATAATATTTTCCTGTAATGATTCATTTTCTGTCTTTTTATAATCTTTAAAATTAATATGGGGGAAAATATTATTCTTTTGTTCAAGATCAGCCAGATAGGTATTATCAATAGCACCTTTTTCGATATATTTGCTTAATTTGAAAAAATTATTAAGGTGTTTTTTTGTTCTCATATGGGCATAATCAACCACAGTATCTGTTTTCATAATAAAAGCCCAGTCACTGCTCTGGGCGAGCATTAATTCCCTTGCCATTTGATTTAAAGTCCTGTAAAAAATATTGTTTTGATCTTTAAGATCCTGAAAACGGGAAGATAAATCAATTATTTTCAATTCAGCTTCATGTAAATGGCGGTAAATCCAGTCATTACTCCCATTTAACCAGACTTCATGGTATCCCTTATAACCCCAGCTGGATTCAGAGGGCATAGAAATCTGATTTTCAGGATATTCCTTTAAATAAGAAGAAGGAGTAATAGTTTTTATCTCCTCCTGGTCATAATGAATTTTTTCCAGAAGATATTCAAGCCACTGTGGGCCTTCAAACCACCAGTGCCCAAATAGTTCTGCATCATAGGGGGCTACAATTATAGGTTTACGATCCATATTTTGAGAAAGATATTTTATCTGTTGTTGTCTGTTAAACATAAAATTGCCTGCATGTTCTGCTGCTTTATTTCTGGCCTGTTCAGGATTATAGATATCCTTATCTTTTGTTTTTCCGGTTATTTTATAATACTTAATTCCCAGTTGTTTTCTGTTATCATCTATAAGATAGGGTCTTATATAATCATAATCCAGATCATAGCCAATATCACGGTAGAATTCCCGGTAATCATAATCACCTGGATAACCTTCATCTGCACTCCATACCTGTTTTGATGATTCATAATCCCTGCCAAAGGCAGCCACTCCTGAAGGAGTATATACAGGGGCATAAACTCCATAACGAGGGCGGGGATCAGCATGTAAGATACCATGTGTTGAACTGATAAAATAACTCAGTTTATTATCTGCAAGTATGGGGTCAATATCAGACTTAAAACCACATTCTGGAAGCCAGATACCTTCAGGTTCACGGTCAAAATATTGTTGATAGGTTTTTACTCCTGTGGCAATTTGAGCATTGATAGCTTCATTTGTATAAAACAAAGGTAAATAACCATGAGTGGCAGCAGAAGTCATTATCTCCAGTTTACCACTTTCCTGTAATTCTTTAAAACCCTTTAATAAATCATTATCATATTTTTCACAAAAAACATAATGGGCATTGTTAAATAAAGCATTGTACATATGGGCAAGATTGTTAAACTCCGGTTCATATTTTGTTCTTTCAATTTCTTTTTTACTAAGTTCAATTAATTTTTCCAGGTGCTTTTTGTATTTCTCCTGGATTAAATTATCTTTTAGCATACTGGCCAGAGGAGGTGAAATATTTAAGGTAATATTAAAATCCACCCCATTATTGTTTAAATTATTCATTATATTTAATAAAGGAATATATGTTTCTGTGATTGCCTCAAATAGCCAGTGTTCTGCAAGATGTTGTTCATGTTCAGTATGCCGCACATATGGTAAATGAGCATGTAAAATTAGAGCCAGATAACCTTTTGTCATTGTTAATTCCACCTTTCTTTATTAATATGTTTATTTTCAGGGAAGTTTATACAAAAATATAAACAATATGAATAAAAAATAGTTAATAACAAATATTAAAAATATACAAATTTTAATCGAGATTTAAAAATAAAAATTGAGGTGAAAATATGAAAATATTAATGTTTTCCTGGGAATATCCACCGATCAGTCATGGAGGTCTGGCCAGGCATGTACAGGATTTAAGTGAAACAATGGTAAAAAAAAATCACTCTCTTTATATTATTACTCAGGGTGATAATAATATACCAAAACAGGAAAATTTAAATGGGGTAAATGTTATCCGTACTAACAAAATTAAAATAAATGCCAATAATTTTATTGATCAAATTCTACATTTAAATTATCAAATGCTGGAAGAGGCTTTTAAATTAAAAGAAGAAATAGGGGATATAGATATAATACATGGACATGACTGGCTTGTTTTCTGGGCCAGTAAAGTCCTGAAACATTCATTAATCAAGCCTCTGGTATATACCATCCATGCTACAGAATCCGGACGAAATCAGGGTATATATAATGATATGCAGAGATATATTAATGATATAGAGTGGTTTGCCTGTTTTGAAGCCTGGAAAGTTATAGTTTGTAGTAATTATATGAAAAATGAAGTTAAAGGTTTATTTCAGGTCCCTGATGATAAAGTAACAGTAATTGAAAATGGGGTAAACCCTGATAATTTTACCGTTGATTATTCACCTGAATTTAGAGAACAGTTTGCTTCTCCTGAAGAAGATATGATTTTTTATGTAGGGAGAATTGTAAGAGAAAAAGGTATTCAGGTTTTAATACAGGCTATGCCAGAAATATTGAAGGATAGACCCAGCACAAAACTTGTCATCTCTGGTAAAGGGGGTTTTTTAAATGATTTAAAAAGACAGGCCAATTATCTGGGGATAGCAGATAGAATATATTTTACAGGTTTTGTAAGTGATCAGGCAAGAAACAAATTATACCAGGCAGCTGATGTAGCGGTTTTCCCCAGTCTTTATGAACCCTTTGGAATAGTTGCTTTAGAGGGTATGGCTACCAGAACACCAATAGTTGTCAGTAATGTAGGTGGTATGGCAGATTTTGTTGTTAATCAGAAAAATGGTTTAAAAGTGGAACCCAATAATCCTTATCAGCTGGCAGATGCAGTTAAACAAATATTAAATAACAAGGAAGAGTCAAAAAAGATGTCTGAAAGGGCCTATAATATGGTTATAGAAAAATATAACTGGGAAAATATTGCCACCAGGACACTGAAAACATACAAAGAAGTTCTTAAAGAATATGAGGAAACAAACTGGAATAAAGATATTGATAAAACATATATTGATAATGATAAATTAAAAACCACTTATAAATATGTTTAAAAAATAAAAAAGAATTTTTATGAAAGGAGAAATAAGATGAAAGCTGTTATAATGGCAGGGGGAAAAGGTACCAGACTCAGGCCTTTAACCTGTGATATGCCCAAACCAATGGTACCGATAATGAATTTACCTGTTATGGAACATATAATTAATTTATTAAAAAACCAGGGTATTACTGAAATTGCAGTTACTACCTTTTATCTTCCAGATAGAATAAAAGATTACTTTGGTAATGGAGATAAATGGGGGGTTAACCTGCAATATTATATTGAAGAAACTCCACTGGGTACTGCTGGTAGCGTTCATAATGCCAGTAAATTTCTCGATGAAACATTTCTGGTAATAAGTGGTGATGCCATAACAGATTTTGACTTAAAAAAAGGGATAGATTTTCATCATCAAAATAATAGTAAAGGCACTCTTGTCTTAAGTAGAGAATCAATACCACTGGAATATGGAGTAGTTATAACAGATGAAAAGGGAAAAATTCAGAGATTTCTGGAAAAACCTGACTGGGGACAGGTATTCAGTGATACTGTTAATACAGGTATATATATACTAGAACCCGATATTTTTGCTTTATATGAAAAAGGTATAAAGTTTGACTTCAGTCAGGATTTGTTTCCCCTGATGTTAAAGAAAGACATGAATCTTTACGGAATATGCCTCAGTGGTTACTGGAATGATATTGGTAATCTTGATCAATATCAGCAAACTCATATGGATTTTTTAGAGAATAAAATAAATTTACCACTTCCTGATTGTAAAGAAATTGAAGAAAATATCTGGGTAGAAGAAGATGTAAAAATTGATGATAGTGTTGAACTGGTCGGTCCTCTTTATATAGGTAAAGGAAGCAAAATTGCCAGAGGAGTTCACCTGGAAAAAAGTGTAATTGGACGAAATAATAATATTCAACCCTATACTTCTTTTAAAAAAACAATTGTCTGGAACAACAACTATATTGGTAGGAATTGTGAATTAAGAGGAGCAATTCTTTCCGATAATGTAACCCTAAAAAATAGGGTTAATGTATTCGATAAAACTGCTATAGGTAGAAAAGTAACAGTTGGAGATGAAACAAAAATAAATCCAGGTATTAAAATCTGGCCTGAAAGAAAAATAGACTCAAATACTGTTGTTGAAGACAATATCATCTGGAGTCCCAGGTGGTCAAAAAAATTATTTAGTAATATAGGTGTGAGAGGAATGAGTAATATAGATATTAGTCCTGAGTTTGTTGCTAAACTGGCCACTGCCTATGCTTCAACCCTGAAAAAAGGCCAGGAAGTTGTGATTAGTTCAGATAATTATAAGATAAGTTCTTCACTGAAAAGGGCAGTAATTAGTGGTTTACAGACAGCTGGTATCAATATTATTGACATAGGTAATACTATCAGTCCTGTTGCCAGATTTAGTGTAAATTATTTTGAAGCTGGTGGAGGTATACATATTAGAGTAAGCTATAAGGAACCAGAAAACACTGTACTGGAATATTTTAATGAATTTGGTGCCAATATTTGTTCATCAAAACAAAAATCAATAGAAAAAAAATATTTTGCAGAAAATTATAGCCGTTCTGACCTGGATGATATTGGGGATTACAACTATATACCTGATCTCAATAAAAAGTATATTGATAATCTGATAAAAAATCTTGATTATGAAAAAATCAAAAAGAAATACTGTAGTCTTGTTCTTGATTATGAATATGATAATTTACTGGAAATATTGCCAGTTTTTCTAAAAAAATTAAACTGTCAGTTTGTTTCTACCAGAAATTTTTCCTATAAAGATTTACCACTTCCTCTTGACAAAAGATTAGAGGTAAGTGAAAGAGTGGGGAGAATTATCAGAGATAATAATTTTGATCTGGGTTTAATAATAGATCATAATGCTGAAAAATTAAACCTGGTTGATCAAAGGGGAAAAGTTTTATCCAGGGCCGATCATCAGGTTTTAATTTCATATATACTTTTAGAAAAGGGTATAAAGATGCTTTACTTACCTTTAAATGCCCCCAGGGTTATTGAGAGTATGGCAGCAGAATATGATGCTGGAATTGAATATACACCTATAAGGCCCCAGTTTATTATGAATAAATATATTAATGGTAAAAAGGAATTCGAATTTTATCCCTATGGAGATGCTATTTTTGGTCTGGGACTGGTACTGGAAAAAATGGCTCTGGATAATATAACTTTTTCTGAATTGATAGAAAAATTACCTGATTTTTATCTGGATCAGGCCCAGATTCCCTGTGATTGGGAAGAAAAAGGGAGAGTAATGAGATATTTAAGCAAACAGGCCCGAGAAAACACAGAATTAATAGACGGAATTAAGTTTAATCATGATAATGGTTGGGCTCTGGTAATTCCGGATAGTGAAAAAGCCGTATTTCATGTTTTTGCAGAGGGAGAAGATGCGGAAACGGCTGAAAGTTTAACAGGTTTTTATCTTGACCGGGTAAAAAAAATTATTAACGATTAATATATCAATAGCTGAATATTTAAGAAGCAGGGGGGTTTTTAACCCCCCTGCTTTAATTTGCAGGAAAGGGTTTCTTAATGTATAATTTAGTTATCAGTGAAGTATATATTAATGAGGTGATATTTTGGAAGAAGAAAGCCTGAAATTCTGCAAAAATATATTAAAAGAAGTTTCCAGAAGTTTTGCTTTGACCATACCAATGCTTGATGATAATATTTATAAACCGGTAATGATTACATACCTACAGGATAGATTACTTGATAATTTTGAGGATGAAATTGATCAAAATCAAATATCTATTACTAAAAGAAAACATCTGATGGACAGGGTTGTTGATGTTTTTGATCCTGATAACCGGGATTACTTAAAAGCTGTTTCTGAAATAAAGGATAATGCTCATTTAATAAAAAAAGAATCTTTACGGAAATTAACAGAAAACACACATATATTAAGAGAAGCCTATCAGGGAATGGAAAAACAGGTTAAATTAATATCATTTAAATGGTTAAAAGAAATGAATAAGGGTATGAAAAAATATCTGGATAAAAAAATAACAACATTTTCTGAACTTGATGAATATTGTTATTATGTAGCGGGAACAGTTGGTGGGTTTTTAACAGAAACAATTATATATAAGGAAAATATATCAGAAACAAAAACTCAAATACTTCTTGATAATTATAAAGATGCCGGTTTGTTTTTACAAAAAATTAATTTGATCAGGGATATAAAACAGGATATAAGGGGCAGAAAAAAGAATTTCTGGCCTTTAAAAAGCCTTGGTATATCCCAGGAACAATTACTTGATCCTGATTATCAAGAAAAAGCCTTACAGAGTCTACAGAAAATGATTGATGATGTTAGCAATCATATAAAACCAGTAGATGATTATTTTAATGCTTTACCTGATTCCTTACCCGGATATAAACGGTTTTATGCTATTAATAATACACTGGGACTGGCAACTATAGAAAAAATGAGAAATAATACAGATTTATTTTACGGGAAATGTAAAGTTAAGGTCTCTAAACTACAATTTTTAAGAATTTTAAAAAGCCCTGAAAAAATGTTCATCAGGAAAATAAATGATCATATCAATACAGTATAAAGCCCTGGTATAAGGAAATAATGATAGTAAATTCTTATATTTAAGGGGTGTTTTTTTATGCTTGCTAAAAAAATACTAACCAATCCTTTTATAATAGGCCTGGCCAGTGGGCTATTAACAGGTAATTTATCTCTGGGATTAATAACAACCGGTTTTTCAGTTTTAATCTGGGGTTATCATAAAGAGCTTAATTTTATAATTCCGGGAACGGTTATTCTGGTTATACTCAGTGGAAATGTAAATTTTGAACTTGTTTTTTTATATTTTATTACAATAACCTATTGTCTGAAACAGGAAATATTATTGGATTGGATAAATGGTAATAAGAAATATTATATAGCAGCAATTGTATCAATTGCTTTATTTCCTGTCTGGAGATTAATATTTAGCAGAATACCGGCTCAGGTTCTTGATGAAATAAATATGTCTGGAGGAATTTTGTTATTAACAGGTTTTATATTGACTGCCAGAAGAGGATTTAAATTGATAAAAAAACATAAATATAAAAGTAATCGATTATTAAGATTCCTGTTAATAATTATTATGGCCGGACTGGGAATAATGGCAGATTATTTTGTTGTTTTTGTCTGGATAATAGGTGTCTATTTTCTAAATAGGATGAGTACAGACCAAAAACAGGATCCTATTTTTATTTCACCATTGTTACAATTGATTATTTTGTTAATCCTGACTGGTTTTAAAGGTTTTATATTAATTCCTGTTAATATGGTGATTATAGGTATATTCATAGTTCTTCTTATTTACTTATATTTAAAAAAAGAATTGATTTCTCTGGAACTTGTTTATTTTTCATTTGTTATCAGTCTGGTTGTCGGTAGATTGGGACTGCTTAATTAGGAAAATAATCAATAGTTCTCCCTGTTTCTTGACACACTTTCATTTCTTATGTTATTATTATATTCACCGGTTTTATACTGGAGGTTATTATGTTACAGAATAAGTTCAAATTTAATTGTGGTATTGTTATAATATTTTTTTTAATTATATTATTGTTTCCCTATATGATTAAAGCAGTTAATATAGAAGCAGAAGTTGGCTTTAATGGTGGTATTGTATCTCAGAGATGGAATCCAGTTACCATAGAACTGGAGAATAAGGGTGAAGATTTTTCTGGAAAATTAGTAATACAGGTTAAATTCAGAAAGATAACTAGCTCCAGAGATGATTTTAAAGAACTTGATCATATTATTCCGATAACTATTCCTGAAGCAGGAGCCAGGACATATAGAACTCAGATTTTTTACACTAAAGATTATTTTTCACCTGTATCATTAAAAATTTTAAAAAATGATAAAATTATAAAAGAAGAAAAAATATACTTGCCGGAAATAATACCGGAATATAAGGAACTACTGGTTGTGGATTCCTTATCAGAACGAGATTCTGCTTCATATGGACAGAGAAGACAAAAAAGTCTAAATTTAAGGCCAGATTATTTACCTGAAACCTGGACTGTCTATCAGGGAATATCAACAATTATTATTGGGAATTTTGCCTTAACTGAATTAAATTTAGCTCAGCAGGAAGCTTTAAGAAGATGGTTTTTAACCGGTAAAAATATTATTGTATCAGGAGATAGTTTTAATAAAAGAATAAATTCGCATTTTATTGAACAAAATATTGCAGGTTCTGATGTCAGGCAATTTAATTATATTGTTGAAAATGAAGATTTTTTAAGTAGTTCAGAATCTGTAATGATATATACTACAAATGATCTTTTAAAGGAAAATAAATTAAATTATTTTCTAAACCCCACTAATTATTTTAAAACAAATTCAGGTTTTCTGGATAATTTAACAGAAGAAATGTTTAAATCTATTTCTTACTGGAGACCTTCAAACATAATTATTCTTCTTACAATAATTCTTTTTTGTTTGTTTCTTACATTACTCCAATATTTTTTCAAAAAATATAAAGATTCACTATTTTTGTTTTCCCTGTTTTTTATTATTATAGTAACCATAATAACTGGAATAGTTTATTTTGGTACAGGAAATTTATTAATTTCAAGAAATCATAAATTACAGGAATATGCAATAATTGAAAAATCACCTTCAGCTTCAGTTGGTCAGGTTGAAAGTTATTATACTTTTTTATCAAGAAAATTAGAAAATCCTGTTTTTTCAATAAATAAAAAAGAAGGTAGTATTTCAGATTTTTTACCATATTATGATTTTGGATTTGAACAGGATTATAATATAATTATAGATGAGATGACAAACATAATTAATTATAGAAAAAAAGGAAACTGGTTGGCAGGAGGGTTTAGAGCAAATTATTTAAAATATCTTCCTGTTTTCTTTGAAAAAAATATAAATTATCAAAATTTAAAAATTAATATAGAAAATCTATCTTTGTTTACAATTGAAAATGTATTTATTTATTATAATGATCAGTGGTTTTACAGTGAAGAAAATGAAGAAATTATTATAGATCTGAAAAGTGATTATTTATTAGGGTCACCCTGGAACCAGAATATTCTGGTTGATATAAAAGAGGAGATATTGAGGCAAATATCAATAAAACGTTTTTCTGATGAAATAACAAAAGATAATGATTTTTCCTATATTGTTTGTATTCTATCAAACGAAAGTCAAATAACATCTCTTAATTCAGAGGGCAACTGGCAGGAAGAATTTAATGGTATTTTGATAGTCCCCCTTTATAATATTAATTAAAAGGAATGGTATTTTATGATTACTAATATGGTTAATATTAGCAAAAATGAACTAAAAAATATATTAAAAAATTTTCACTTTGCTTTATTTCTCTCTGGATTTATTATTTTGTTAACATTAATAATATTAATTAATTTACCAGATTCAAATATTTCACTGGAAAGGCCGATGATAGGGATTATTTATATCTATATGGTAATAGCTTTTATTATAATAATAAATAGTTTTTTATCAGGTAAAAAAGCAAATAATTATTTGTATACAATTAAGGAATGGAGCCAGAAAGGCAACTTTACCCCGGGAGAAATTATTTTAGGGAGAATATTTACAATAATTTATTATAATATATTTATACTATTAACTACTTTACCCATTGGCTTGCTCGTGAGATCAGGTGGTGGCTTTTCTTTCCGAATACTATTTGTACTATATATGGTGGCTTTTATTACTGGAATAACAATTTCTTTACTTGGTTTTTATATTACAGAAGTTTTTGATAATTATTATAGAATTATTTTGAATATTAATTTATTTTTATATTGTCTTGGGATTATTATAGTTTATAGTAATCTTTATGAAAATGCTTATTTAAGCCTTAATTATCATTTGATTTATTTAATTATATCTATTATACTAATATTTGATTTGCGTTTTAGTATAATGAGTTTTCTGTTTGCAAACAAATAATGAGGTGTTATTAATATGTCCAAAAATAATTTTAAAGAAATCCTGGAACAAATTAAAATAAAATACAGAAAATACAGATCTCATAATATATTTAAAAAAAGTATGATAACAGGTATTATTTTATTTAATTTAAATCTTTTATTAAATATATTACAGTTTTATTTTCTAAACTGGAAATATACCTGGATTGTTTATTTGCTACTAATCCCTTTAACAGCAGCATTAATTGGTTATTTTTGGCCGGTATCAACTAAACATATAATACAACAAACAGATAAAAAGCTTCAATTGAAAGAAAAATTGATAACATATTATGAATATAATAAAATGAAAAAAGAAAATCCATTTATAGGGCTTTTAAAAAAAGATGTAATCGAAAAAATACAGCAGAAAAAACATACTTTATTTAAGAGGGGATGGTTACCAGAAGTAAAATACATGGGAATAATTTCAATAATTACAGTATTAATTTTTCTTGGTGGAATTGGAAATCTTGTTTATTTTCCTTTACAGGAAGATGATTCAACATTATCATCAGTAATAAATGATTTTAAGGAAATTGAATCCAGTCAGGCTAAAATTAATCCTTTAACTTCTGATCGGATAGAATCTTTTGATACTTTAAGAGAATTTTCAGAGTTTGATTTATCTGAGTATGAAAATATAGAAGAAAGACAGATTGATAATTATTTATCAGGAGTCAATTACACATCAGTAGCAGAATACGAGGATAGTGAATCAAAATATAATAGGAGTGATCTTGAATTTGGCGATTATGATCAGGATGAATTTAATGAAAGAGATTCAATTAGTAATAAAGGACAAAATCAGGATAAGGAATCTTTTGAAGACGTTAATGGTGAAAATGGTAATGGACAACAACAGGATCAATATCATGAGGAGTACCACTCTCAATACTCTGATTTTTCAGGTGTCGAAGATTATTTATATAGATCTACAGATAGTGAAAATAGTGAGGACACAGATATAGATAGGGATTTTCTTTTTTCCTTAGACAGACAGGCTGGAGATTTTCCTGATCCGGTTGGAGAAGAGGAAGTTCAGGAGGATATTGATCAGGAATACTATCAAACTATTTATTCGGGTATAAAATCAGAAGAAGGACCTTATATCAAAGCATCTTTAGAAGAATTATTTAAGGCTGATCGGGAAGGGGAACCTCCACCGGAACAGAATTTTAATTATAGAAAAGAAATACTTAACCAGCTTGAATATTTAGAAATACCTGTATTATATAGAGATTTTATCAATGATTATTTTTCTTTAATAATTGATATTCGAAAATGATAATAAAGGAGATATAGAATGGAAAATATCAATCAACAAAAAATTGACTATTATCAAAAAAAGTTATCAAAAGCAAAAAATGAATTAAAAAAAGTTATTGTAGGGCTTGATGATGTTATAAATAATGTATTAATTGCATTAATGAGTGATGGGCATATTCTATTTGAAGGGTTACCGGGGTTGGGCAAAACAATATTGGTTAAAACCCTGGCAAAAGTTATGGATCTGGATTATAAGAGAATTCAATTTACTCCAGATTTAATGCCTGCAGATATAATTGGAACAAATATTTTGATGGATGAAGGAGGAAAGAGATATTTTGATTTTCAAAAAGGACCTCTTTTTTCACAAATAGTTCTTGCTGATGAAATCAACAGAGCTACCCCCAAAACTCAGTCAGCTTTACTGGAAGCAATGCAGGAAAAAAGTATAACAGTAGCAGGAAAAACCAGACAATTAAAAGTCCCATTTTTTGTTCTGGCTACTCAAAATCCACTGGAGATGGAAGGCACTTATCCTTTACCAGAAGCACAAATTGATCGTTTTTTCTTTAAAATTATTGTTGATTATCCAGATTTTAATGAATTAAAAGAAATATTATTAAGAACTACTGTTAACCGTCTTCCTGAAATCAAATCTATAATTAATGATCAGGAATTATTAAATTTACAGGAAATAATAAGAGAAATTCCGGTTTCTTCTGAAGTACTGGGGTATGCTATTCGAATTGTACTTGCAAGTCAACCACAACAGGAAACAGCTCTGGAACACATAAAAAAATATGTTAACTATGGTTCAAGCCCCAGAGGAGCTCAGGCTCTTGTGATGGCAGGTAAATCACGGGCTTTTTTACAGGGGAGATATAATGTTAGTTTTGAAGATATAAGAAGTGTTTCTTTTCCTGCTTTGAGGCACCGTCTTTTATTAAATTTTGAAGGAGAGGCTCAGCAAAAGAATGTTAATGAGATTATTGAGGAAATAATAAAAAAGGTACCTGAACTGGAGTGAAAATATGCTTTTTGA
This sequence comes from Halanaerobiaceae bacterium, assembly GCA_003557445.1. The sequence continues at coordinate 20,498 of PWOK01000153.1, read as the reverse complement.
TAGTGAATTTCTAAGAAAACTGGAAAAGATTAAACTGGTACTAAAAAGAAGAAAAGTTACAGGTTTTCAGGGAAAACACAGTAGTAAAGAATTGGGTACCGGTCTGGAGTTTAGTGATTTTCGCCAGTATTTGCCTGGTGATGATTATCGTTATATTGACTGGAATTTATATTCCAGGCTGGAACAGCTATTTTTAAAACTATTTACAGAAGAAAGAGAAATTATGCTTTATATTTTAATTGATAATAGTAAATCAATGGGATTTGGTGAACCTAAAAAACTGGAAACAGCTCTTAAAATTGCTGGAATCCTGGGGTATACAGGTTTAGTTTCTTATGATAGAGTGGGTGCTGGTTTTTTTTCTGATCAATTAGGAAGTGAATTAAAACCAGGTAAAGGGAAAAAATATGTATATAAGTTATTTGATTTTCTGGAACATGGACAGGAAACAGGTAAAACTAATTTTAATAAAGTTTTAAAAATTTTCAATTATAAATATAAGAAACCCGGTACAGTTATTATTATAAGTGATTTAATGGATAAAAAGGGATATCAAAAAGGATTACATTATTTACTGGGCAATAACTGGGGGATTAATTTGATACAAATTATTTCACAGGAAGAGATGGAACCATCTCTTAAAGGAGATTTTCGTTTGATTGATTCAGAAGATGGAAATATTAAGGAAACCAGTATTAATCAAAATATTATTAATGCCTATAAAAAAAAATTACAGGATTATAATCAGAAAATAGAACAATTTTCTCACAGATATGGAATAAGTTATTTGAAAATGGTTTCAACTGCAAAATTTGAAGATTTAATTTTAAATTTACATCAAAATAATTATCATTAAATATATTAAAAAAGCTGATTAAAAAGAGGTGTTATCATTAGTGCAATTTATAAATTTTGCTGCAATATATTTCTCTTTTCTGGCAGTATTAATTTTGTTTTTTTATTTACTTAAAGGAAGAAAAAAATATTCCATATTACCCACTGTTTTTTTATGGGATGAAATTAATACAGAAAAATATGATACACGGCCAAGGTGGAGAATAAGGCTGGAACCTCTGCTATTTATACACCTACTAATATTACTTTTATTTGTAATGGCCTTAATGCAACCTTATTTGCAGACAGAAGGCATATATGAAGATAGGATAGTTCTAATTATAGATAAATCTGCAAGTATGCAGGCAGAAGATGTATCTCCTGACAGATTTAATATCTCCAGAGAAAAGGCTGTTGATTTTTTAGATCAACTGGCCAGAGGAGTTGAAGTAGCAATAATAGCAGCAAGTAATGATCCTTATATTGTTTCCAATTATACTACTGAACATGAAGATCTGATTAAGCAGATTAAAGCTTTAAAAGTAACTGATACAAAATTGAATATAAATCAAACACTTAAGTTATCCAATTCACTAAAAAGTGAACGTATGTTGTTTTTTACAGATGGTAATTTTACCGTTCCTGACAGGGAATTGTTGACCGGGCTGGAAATAATAAAAACTGGTTCTCCAGTTGGTAATATAGCAATAATTGATTTAGGTGTTCGTAAAAAATCACCATTTAAAGATGAATACCATTTATATATAAAAATTTCAAATTATCATGATCAGGAAAGGGAAGTACCTCTTATAATTAAAGATGAGGAATCTATTTATATAAGTGATAATCTTTTCTTAAAATCAGGAGAAACAAAAGAAAAAATTTATGAATTGAGTATTTCTGAAAGAACTCAATTAAAAGTTGAACTGGATGTTGAAGAGTATCTAAGATTTGATAATACTGCCTATACAGTTGTGGGAAGAAATGAAGAACTAATAATGTTAATTGTGGGAGAAAATAATTATTTTTTAAGCCGTGGAATGGTTATTTTGCCGGGGGTTCGGGTTTTTGTATCAGAAGAAATTAATCCAGATGATTTAAATCGATTTGACATAGTTGTTTTCAATCAGATTGAGCCTCCAGACGATTTTGAGGGGAAGGCAGTTTTTATAAATACAACACCACCTGGATTTGATAATTATATTCAAAAGATAGAAACAGAAAGAGCTGTAATTACTGGATGGAAGAAAAACCATAATCTATTTAGACATATAGATTTTAGAGGATTAATTGTGGATAACTTTACTGTAATCACCCCACCTTCTGGTGTTGAGGTTTTGCTTAATTCTCTTAGAGGACCTTTGATTATGAAATCAGATAATTGGATTATGCTAACTTTTAATCTGGAAAGGTCGAACTTTCCTTTACAGGCTAGTTTTCCTCTTTTTTTATATAATACAGTTAAATGGTTTTATCCTGAAAACTATGTAACAGGATATTCACAAATTGAAATAGGAGATGTTTATGAGATTTCTTCTAATATTAGAAATGATAATCTTCAACTGATAAAACCTGATCAAAGCACTAAAAGGCTTGAAAGTAATGTAATTACAGGATTTAAGAATCAGGGAATATATACAATTGTAAAAGAAGATAATATTTATGATTATCTGGCTGTAAATCTTTTCTCAGAAGAAGAGTCTAATTTAACTATAACGGGTTTTGAAATGGAGAAAGAAACAATTGACGAAACTAAAGGTGAAAGAATAATTCCTTTATGGTATTATATTATCCTTATAATATTATTTTTATTATTAATTGAATGGTATATATATTCTCGTACTGGCTGGAGGGTTAAAAATGGTTTTTAGTTTTAATAGACCTGTCTTTTTGCTATTATTGTTATTAATACCTTTAACATATTATATTTACAGAAAAAGTGCTAATATCAGCAAACTACAGTTATTATTCCGGGTTTTATTAATAATTGTTTTAGTAATAGCAGCAGCTCAACCGGAGATGTTTTTTCCTGTAGATAACCAGAATATTTTATTTTTAGTAGATAATTCAAAAAGTATAACCAGGGATCAGAAACAACAATCTCTGGATTTTGTAAAACAGTCTCTTGCTGAAAAAGAAGAGCAGGATCAGGTAGGTATTATTTCATTTGCCAGAGAAGCAATGTTGGAAAGACCTCTTGATAATGAACCGAATTTTTCGGGTTTTCAGACTTCTCCCGATTCCAATTATACCAATATTGAAAGGGCATTAAATCTTGGATATAATGTTCTGTCCGGTGGAGATATGGGGAGGGTTGTTTTAATAACAGATGGCAATGAAAATATAGGTGATAGCAGTCTGGCTCTGGGTAATTATCTGGAAAATGAAATCCCGGTAGATATAGTGCCTGTTATAAAGGAAGAGAAACCGGAAGTGTTAATCAAAAATGTTTTTACTCCTGATAGAGTAAAACAAAATGAAGAATTTATGATAAAAGTAAATATAAAAAGTACTGAAGAAGCTTCAGGTGAACTCGATTTATATCATAATAATCAACATATAGATAATAAAGAAATAAAATTATATGAAGGTGAAAATATTTTTCTTTTCCATCAACATTTAGATAAAGCGGGTTTAAATAAATATAGAGCAGAAATAAACGTTGAACCAGATACAATAATTGAAAATAATAGAGGAGATAGTTATGTAATTGTTGAAGGTGAAACAAGAATTCTATTTATAGGGGAAGAAAGCCCGGGATTACAAGGTTTAAAGACAGGTTTGATGGAAAGTGATTACCAAATTGAGTTTCTTGATATTAAATCTTTTCCAGTAAATATAGATTTTTTAACACAGTATGGAGGTGTTGTTTTAAATAACATAAATGCAGATTTGCTAAATCAGCGACAGAAACAAAATCTTCATGAATATGTCCATAATCATGGAGGAGGATTGGTTGTAATTGGAGGTGATGATAGTTTTGGCTCTGGAAATTACAGTAATTCTATTTTAGAGAGAATGTTGCCTCTCAAATCCAGTCTGGAGCAGGAAATGGTTTTTCCAGAATTAAGTGTACTAATGGCTATTGATAAATCTGGAAGTATGGAGGAAGAACAACCAGATACACATGGGTTAACAAAAATGGATCTGGCCAAACAGGCAGCAGTTGCAACTCTGGATGTTCTCCAAAAACAGGAAAAAATAGGTATAATTACTTTTGATGTTAGTACAGAAATAGTAGTTCCTTTACAGAGGATAGAAAACAGAGATCAGATTGTAGATAAAATTGCTGATATTTCACCAGGAGGAGGAACCAATATATATAATGCTCTGGTTAATGCCTATAATATATTAAAAGAGGATGATAGTGCTGTTAGACATGTAATATTGCTTTCTGATGGAATATCAAGAGAAGGTAATTTTGAAGAAATAGTTGCTAATATGCAGGAGCAAAATATTAGTTTATCTTCAATATCTATTGGTGAAGATGTGGATATTGATTTGATGGAACAACTGGCTTTGTGGGGGGATGGAATACATTATTATACAACAGATATAACAAATATACCTCAAATATTGATTACAGAAGTGCAGCGTATTCCCAGGTCAGCAGTTCAAACAGGATCTTTTAAGACAGTTCTAAATACAGAGATTCCTTTAATGCAGGGGGTTGATTTAAATAATATTCCTGCTCTAAAGGGATTTGTAGCTACAACTCCCAGAGAGCTGGCTGATGATTTTTTAATAACTGAAAATAATCATCCAATACTTTCTGGATGGCGATATGGACTGGGTAGGACTGCTGCTTTCACTTCAGATCTAGGCAATGAATGGACTGATGAATGGCTAGAATGGGAAAGTTTTGATCAATTCTGGTCTGGAATAATTAAATTTATTAGTAGGTATAATTCAGAAAATATTTATCCTGGTATATCACTGGAGTTTGACAGGGGAAAAATAATTGTAGATGCATTTGATCAGCATGGTAATTTTATGAATTTTCTTGACTTAAAAGCCCTGTTAAGTTATCCTTCTGGTGAAATTAAGCATTTTGATTTAGAACAGACCGGGTCAGGACAGTATATGGGAGATTTTGATATAGGTCAGCCAGGGGTTTATAGTGTGAACATTATCCTGGATGAAAAGAGTGAACCAGGAACTACCACCAGTGCTGTATTATCATATTCTCCTGAATACAGAGATTTATTCACAAATTATGATTTACTGGAAAGCATTTCTATGCAAACAGGAGGCAGAATACTATCATCTCCTGAACAAGTATTTGCAGAAAGAAGAGAAAGTTATTCTGATGTTCGTCAACTGTGGTTATATTTTTTATTCACAGGATTAATTTTATTTTTAATAAATATTGCTCTGATAACTGTAAGTAAAAATTTTCTTAAAAAGGCTGAATAAACTTGACAAAAAAAGTAGACTATGATATTTTTATATAGATGATGAGGTTATTAATATATTTTTTTAACAAACACAAGTAATTCTATCTGATTTACGTTTAATAAAATTTTTTTTGTTTAACTATGTGATAGTTTTCTCATTTAAATAGTTAACGGGGTGATTATATGAGTGATAAATTAAAAAAGTTTCCAATTGGTGGGGTTCATTTACCAGAGGAAAAATATTTAACAAGTGATAAAAATATTGAAGATATACCCATTCCAGAAATAGTAGTAATACCTCTTCATCAGCATATAGGAGCTCCAGGAGAACTGGTTGTCCAAAAAGGTGATTATGTTAAAAAAGGACAAAAGTTAACCATAAATAAAAATGATGCTATTTCTGCCCGGATTCATGCCAGTATTTCCGGGAAAATAATTGCCATTGAAGATAGACTAATGTTTAATGGCAGCAAGAGTAAGTCTGTAGTAATACAAAAAGAGAATGATGGTCAGGATGAAATTAATTATAGGGAAGAGATTATTGGTGATGATAATGATAACAGCCCTCAGTCTGTCAGAAATATAGTTGAAAGGGCTGGTATTATAGGTATGGGAGGGGCCGGTTTTCCCACTCATATAAAATTAAATCCTCCTGCTGATAAAAAAATTGATACAGTATTGATAAATGGGGCTGAATGTGAACCATATATTACTGTTGATGATAGAGTTATGCAGGAAAGAACAGAGGATCTTTATAGAGGACTGGAATTGATCAGGAGTACAGTAGGTGCCAAAAAAGGAATTATTGCCTGTGAAAATAATAAACCTGAAGCCCTGAAAAAACTAAAAGCTGAAGCTGAAAACTGGGAAAAACTGGAGAGTGCTGTTCTTGATTCCCGTTATCCTCATGGAGCAGAAAAACATTTGATTAAAGCTGTACTGGACCGTGAAGTTCCTTTGCGGGGTTTACCAATGGATGTAGGTGTAGTAGTAAATAATGTTCAAACAACTATCGCAATAAAAGATGCTGTTGATCAAGGAAGATGTTTAACTGAAAGAATTGTCACTGTTAGTGGTCGGGGACTAAAAAACCAGGCTAATCTAAGAGTACCCGTGGGAACTCAGATAAAAGACTTAATTGAGTATTGTGGAGGTATTATATCAGAAGATTATATTCCGGTAGTTGGAGGTCCAATGACCGGTTTTAAAATAGAAGATCATGATATTCCAATTACTAAAACAAATTATGGAATTACTATTTTAAATAACCAGGAATATGAAGACAGTGAAACCCGGGTCTGTATACGCTGTGGCAAATGTGTTGATGCCTGTCCGGTATATATTACACCCAATAGAATAACTGATTTTGTCAATAATGAAATGTATGAAGAAGCTGATGATCTTGGTCTTATAGACTGTATTGAGTGTGGGGCCTGTGCCTTTGTTTGTCCTTCTAAAAGACCATTATTAAGGTGGTTGAAAGAAGGTAAAGCCGCACTTAGAGAAAAACAATCTTAAATTGAAGGTGATTTTATGGAAACTCATAAATTGGCAGGACCATATGTTGTAAATGATGATACAATAGAAAAAAATATGTGGTATGTTGTTCTGGCTCTAATACCGGCTGTAATAGCAGCTATTATCTTATTTGGTTTTTATTCATTATATTTAATTCTGGGAACAGCAATATTTAGTGTATTAATAGAAATGCCTTTTACTAAAGATAGAGGTTTAGGAGATGGTAGTGCTTTTCTGGCAGGTATGCTTCTGGGACTGACTTTACCACCATCAACAGTCTGGTGGATTCCTTTAGTAGGTGCATTTTTGGTAATTGTAATTGCCAAACAACTTTTTGGAGGAATTGGAAACAATATTTTTAATCCAGCACTTGTAGCCAGAGGTATTTTGTTACTTGCCTGGACTCCCCAATTAACCAGATGGGAAAAACCTTTTGAAGCCATTACAACAGCCACACCACTTGCTGAATATACAGCAGGAGAGGCCCTGGGAATATTCGGTTATTTTGATCTGTTTACAGGAAATATCGCCGGGAGTATAGGAGAAACTTCGGCATTAGCTCTTTTAATTGGGGCACTTTTTCTCTATATTAAAGGATATATTGGCTGGAGAATTCCTGTATCATATATAGTATCTGCGGCTGTAATGGCTTTTATACTGGGAATTGATCCCCTGTTTACTATTCTTTCAGGTGGATTATTATTTGGTGCTCTTTATATGGCCACTGATATGGTTAGTTCTCCGGTAACCAAAGATGCCAGAGTGATATATGGTATTGGTTGTGGTATATTAACAGTGATTATCAGGGAGTATACTATTTATCCTGAAGGAATTACCTTTGCAATTTTGCTAATGAATGGTGCTTCCTATTTGTTTGATTCTTTACTGGAAGGTCCAAGATTTGGTCAGGTGGAATTAAGAAAAAAATCACTATTTCGTCTGGGAAGTATAATACTTGCCTCTGTGATTTTTTTAACTATTAGTTATAGTAGTTTTATGTTAAGTGAAAGTTTGTTAGAAGAAGAAGTCAAAGAAGAAGAAATACAATATTTTTATGAGACAGGAGAATACACTGGAAAAGGCCAGGGAGCCTATGGTGAAATTGAGATTAAAGTATTTGTGGAGGATAATTTTATAGAAGATATAATTATAGTAGAACATTCAGACACAGAAAACATAGCAGAACCTGCATTTGAAGAATTAACTGAAAAAGTAATAAATGAGCAGAGTACTGAAGTGGATATAATCACTGATGCAACTGTAAGCAGTCAGGGATTTCTTGAAGCCCTGGAAGATGCATTAAGTAAGGCTCGCAGGGTACCTAAAATAGGAAGTGGTCAGGGGATGAATGGAGAAATTGTTATTGGCCTTATAGATGATGATAATCAGATTAAAGAGATATTTATAGTGGAGCATTCAGATACAGAGAATGTTGCAGAACCTGCATTTGAAGAATTGACTGAAAAAGTAATAAATGAGCAGAGTACTGAAGTGGATACAATCAGTGGTGCAACTGCAAGCAGTCAGGGATTTCTTGAAGCCCTGGAAGATGCATTAAAGGAGGCTGACCTAAATGAATGAATATGATAATAAAATCAGACAGATAATACTGCTGGCACTACTTCCTTTACTGGGAGGAACAATAAACCTGGTGACAGCGTTAATAATTGCAATTAGCTGTATATTAATGGCTCTATTAATTAGGGTGTTTTATATGATATTAAAAAAATATTTTTCTGATAAGAATTCTATCTGGTTTTTATTACTGGCACTTGGTTTATCAATATCGTATTCCATATATATATTAATTCCTGTGGTATTACCTTTTACAGAACCCTATATTAATATTTATTTATTACTGATAGGAGTAACTCCTTTAATTTATGCTGGTTGCAGAAAAATTAAATGGAAAACATTTTTTGCTAATAATTTAATCTTTATGCTTATAATGATTTTGATTGCAGGAATGCGAGAAATTCTGGGGGAAGGATCATTACTGGGACAGAGTATTTTAGCAGTTGAACCCCTAACCCTTATTTCTGGTCCGATTGGAGCCTTTGTGGTTGTTGGTACAGCTGGAATATTACTGGAAATTATATATAATAGGGGGATCAGCAAATGAGAGAAATAGCTGCTGTATTCTGGGAATATGTTTTTCCTGAAAATATACTTTTAGTATACTTTTTTGGTGTTTTGCTGGCAATAGTGGAAACACCGGGATTAAAAAGATCATTTAAAAAAGGGTTTAAACTGAGCTGTGGACTTTTAATAAGTGCTCTAAGTGGCTGGATAATTACAGGTTATATTTCCGGTGAACAGGATTTTATAGCACTATTGATTTTCCTTTTGACATCTTTATTTGCAATTTATTTATTACAGAAAATGGGAGAATTAGAAGGAGAATGGTTGGGACTTCCTAAAATGGTACTGGTTTTTGTACCCATGATTGGCCTGCAGTGGCTGGCCCGTGAACAGGGTATTAATATTACTGATAGTTTTTTTATGATAGCCGGTAGTGTAACCGGTTTCTATATGTCATTTATATTAATCGCTGCTATTAAAGAACAGATAAGGCTGGCAGAGGCAAAAAAGATATTTAAAAATGAATATACACTTTTACTTGCCATTGGTTTTTTAGCCCTGGCGGTTATAGGTTTTAGTTTTATTTAAGTTGAAAGGGGTGTTAAATATGACTGAAAAAGAGGAAAAAGAAACAGAGAAATCATTTGAAATGAAAGTGATTAAAGAAATGTTAATCAGTGTTTTATTAATCATTTCAGGGATTATAATGCTGTATTTCAGGGGAAATGGACTGATTATTCCTGGAGTAATTGTAACAATAATTGGGATATCTGGTTTTTTAATTATTCTTCAACTAAATATATCCCGGATTAATGAGTATCAGGAAAACAATAATTTTCATCAATAATTAAAGATATAATAATAAAAATAATATATTTATAAAAATGAATTATTCCAGGTTAGCTTTTTAATTAAAGCTAACCTGTTTTTAAAAAATATTTTTATAGGGTGGTTGTTATGGATTTTAAATCTTTTTATCGCCTTTTTCGGCCCCGAATAGTTATTGTTTTATTATTGTTCTGGATAGTTTTAACAGGAAAAATCACAGTGGAATATCTGATAACAGGATTTTTGTTATCACTTTTAATCACTATATTCTGGGGAGATTATTTGCTACCTCCAGCTCCAGGAAAAACTTTATTAATTCATCCGGGTTTAATCATTGTTTTATTTAAATATTTTTTTAGTTTTATCAAAGACCTGGTGGTGGCCAGTATTCAGGTGACCCGAATTGTTTTAAGCAGAAATTTACCTATAGAACCTGGATTTATTGAATATGATTTAAAGTTAAAGGAAACAATCCCCAGGGTACTACTGGCAAATTCTATTACTCTGACTCCGGGAACACTCACAATTTATCTGGCCCGGGAACATATTGTAGTTCATGCTTTGACTAAAAAGGCAGCCTGTGATGTGGTTGACTGGCATATACAGGATTACCTGTTAAAGATTGAGGGGGTTGAAGAATAATGTTTCATAATACAATGATATTTGTCAGTATATCCATGGCACTTTTGATGTTAGTTTCTTTTATCAGAGGTATAATTGGCCCTACATCTTTAGACCGTAATATTGTTATTAATGTAATAGGTACTAAAACAGTGGTGATAATGGTTTTAATGTCATTTATTTATGATGAATTATATTTTATTGATGTGGCTCTGGTCTATGCTTTAATTAGTTTTATTGCAACTATCTGTGTGGCCAAATATCTTGAAAGAGGAAAATTATCATGAACAGGGAGTGTTCAATATGTTTTTACTTGAATTAGTGGCAAGTCTCTTTTTACTCGCAGGACTATTTTTCTTTATAGTGGGAACAATTGGTCTTTTACGTATGCCTGATGTATATACCAGAATGCATGCCAGTACCAAATGTGATACCCTGGGTGTTAGTTTGATAATGGTCGGTACTATTTTGGGAAATGGTTTTAATTTTTTAAGTCTGAAATTAGTTCTAATAGTTGTTTTTATCTGGCTGACAACACCAACTGCAGCCCATGCCATTGCCCGGGCAGCTTTTGATACTCATGAAATATCCCGGACAGAAATTCCCTTCTGGCAGGAAAGAGAGGTAAAAAAAGATGATTGAAGTTTTTAATTTAATTTTGATTTTAATTTTGATAATTGTTGCTATTGTGGTAGCCAGTATAAAAGATTTATTAAGTGCGGTTATTTTATTTACTGTTTTCAATCTAATATTATCTTTACTCTGGCAGCAGATGAGAGCACCTGATGTTGCCATTACTGAAGCAGCACTGGGAGCCGGGGTAACAGCGGTACTGCTGGTTGCTACTATTAGTAAGACAAGAAGGCGAGAACAATGAAAAATATTATTGCCCTGATAGTGTTAATTTTAGTTGCAGCTGGAATGTTTTCCATAGTTAGTGAAATGCCTACTTTTGGTGGTGTAAATAATCCTCATCAAAATGAAATATATGATCGGTATTTAAGTGAAGTAGTTGAAGAAACGGGTTCTCTGAATACAGTTTCTGCAATAATAACTGATTACAGGGCTTTTGATACCCTGGGAGAAGCAACAGTTCTTTTTGCCACAATAGCTGCTATATATGCCACTCTGATAGCAGCTATTCAGCATAAGGAAGAAGAGGAGGCTGATCAGGAGTGAGGTTTAAAGATGATATTGTTAATACAGTGACAAGAATTATATTGCCTTTTATCATGCTTTTTGGATTCTATTTAATTTTCCATGTTCACCTTTCTCCAGGAGGAGGCTTTTCTGGAGGTACTGTTATTGGTTCTGGTTTTGTTATTTTTTCTTTATCTTATGGTATTTCAGTACAGGAAAAAAAATTATCTCACAGGACCTCAGCTTTACTGGAGAGTTATGGTGCACTTGTTTATATCCTAATTGGAATTGTGGCAGTTCTGGCCGGTTATAATTTTTTAACAAATGACCCCGTGTTTTCAACAGGAATTCCGGGAAGATTATACAGCAGTGGGATTATACTGATTATTAATATAGCCCTGGGTATTAAAGTTGCCAGTACGATAATTACTCTTTTTGATAGTCTGGGAGGAGATGATCTGGAATGAATATTAATAATTTAATTTCAAATTTTTATTATATGGCTGCAATAATATTCTTTGTTATTGGTTTATATATTATGCTGACTCATCCCAATTTAATCAAAAAGGTTATAGGTATGAATATTATAGATAGTTCTATATTTTTATTTTTTGTTTCTGTCGGTTATATAGAGGGAGGAAAATCCCCAATTATTGATACTACAGAAACAGTAACCTCTTATGTAAACCCTCTTCCCTCAGGTCTTATGTTGACAGGAATTGTTGTTTCTGTAAGTATAACAGCTTTTGCCCTGGCTTTAATTATCAGGATATATCATTTTTATGGAACTTTAAATGTGGAAGAGATAAAAGCAATCAGGAGTGAAAAAACGTGAATAATATAAGTCATTTAATAGCTTTAATACCTGTCTTACTTCTGGCAACAGCATTTTTAATACCAGTTCTTAATCATTACAATTTAAAATTTGAATCAGGTTTAAGTATTGTAATAACAGTATACAATTTATTAATTTCTGTATTAATATTTTATCATGTAATAACAATTGGGCCGATAACATATCATTTTGGTAGCTGGGCTCCCCCCTGGGGAATTGAATTTGTTATTACAGAGTTTGAGGCTATTATGATTTTTATGGTTTCTTTAATATATTTGATGGTATATATTTTTTCTATTAAATTGCTGGATAAATATATTGTTTCCAGAGTTGTTCACTGGTATTATATTTTACTTTTATTATTACAGGCATCTCTTTATGGAATGATCATGACCAATGATCTTTTTAATTTCTTTGTTTTTATAGAGATTTGTGCAATTTCCTCTGTAGCAATTGTATCCATCAGGGACGATAGAAATAGTATAGAAGCCAGTTTGAAATATCTTTTTTTAAATTCCATTGGTTCAGCATTTATATTATTTGCAATTGGTCTTATATATATGGTAACAGGTCATTTGAATATGAATCTGGCAGGAAATGTTCTCCAGGAAGCTGTTCATATTTTCCCGGGTACTGTTAATTTATCACTTATTTTAATGTTTTTGGGTCTGGCTTTAAAAGCTGCTCTGTTTCCTTTGCATATCTGGCTACCTGATGCCTATTCAAGTGCACCGGATTCTTCTACAGTTATTCTGGCCGGTCTGGTGGGAAAAATATATATTATAGGTATGGTCAAAATATTTTTTATAATTTTCAGGATGGAAGTACTAAAACAATCCGGTATTTTATCCGTGATTCTCATTCTTTCATTTCTGGCAATAATATTTGGTTCAATTTTTGCCCTGGGACAGGGTAAAATCAAAAGAATGCTTGCCTATTCCAGTGTTGCTCAGATAGGGTATATCTTTTTAGGGATTGGCCTGGTTACAGAAAGTGGTTTAAGTGGGGGTATGCTTCATATTTTTAACCATGCAATAATTAAATCACTTTTGTTTCTGGCAGCCGGGGTAATAATATATAAAACAGGAAAAGAAAAAGTTTCTGATTTTGCAGGTATTGGCTATAGATATCCTCTGACAATGATTTTCTTTTCTATAGGGGCTTTGTCCATGGTGGGGATTCCACCTCTAAATGGTTTTTTCAGCAAATGGTTTCTGGCAATTGGTACCCTGCAGGCTGAAAAACCTATATTACTTTTATTAATAATTTTTAGCAGCATATTAAATGCCATTTATTTTATACCGATTATTATTAGAGCTTTTTTATCCGATTCTCAAAAAAAAATTCAATGGGAGTTTTCCCGGCTGGAGAAAAAGGTCTGGATTCCAATGATGATTTTATCTTTTCTTATAATATTATTTGGCTTATTTCCCAATTGGCCATTGTTTTTTATAGAGAATACTGTTATAGATTTTTTAATTTATTAGAAACAGGGTGAATTTTGTATGAATATATCTTTAAAAATATTAATTACACTTATATTTCCAATCATTTCAACAATTGTATTATTTGTATTCAAAAAACCAGTAAGATCATATATTATTTCTGCTCTTTTATTTATTATGAGTTTATTAATATTTGGTTTATCAAGAGTAGAATTTGTCTCACTACTGGAGGATATAATATTTTTCCCATTTGAATTTTCTGTGGGAAATTCCTATGCCAGTACTGTACGTTTTGCCCTGGCTCTTACAGGTTCAGTAATATTTCTTTTTAATGCCGGTAAAAAAAGTTTTATCTTTCATTTGTTTTCAATATGGGCCATAAGTAGTGCCCTGATTATTACCCTGGCAGAAAATTTTCTGACACTTTTTCTTTTCTGGGAACTTTTATCTTTAACTACTGCTGGAATTATATTTATCAGTAATAATCAAAATTCATACAAAAAAGGTGGTATTTACCTGCTGGCCCATTTAAGTGGTGGTTTATTGTTACTGACAGGAATACTGATAAATTATGAAGCCACCGGTTCTTTAAGTTTAGCCATTCCTGAAGCAGGTCAAATATTTTTTGTTCTGGCAGTGGGGATTAAAACGGCCTTTATTCCCTTTAACTTCTGGTTGATTAACGGATATCCGGCTGCTTCCTGGCAGGGAACAGTTCTTCTGTCAGCTTTAAGTACTAAAGCAGGGGTATATGCAGTAGCCCGTATTCTTGAACCATCTCTGGCTATTGCTTATATGGGAGGTTTTATGGCTATTTATGGAGTTATACTGGCTTTAATGCAGAAAAAAATGAGACCCTTATTATCCTATCATATAATTAGCCAGGTTGGTTATATGGTTGCCGGTGTTGGTCTGGGATTATCTTTAAGTGTTGATGGTGGGCTTTTACATTTGTTAAACCATATGCTGTATAAAGGTTTACTTTTAATGACTGCAGGTGCTGTAATTTATGCCACAGGAACTGAAAAGATGAAAAAACTGGGAGGATTCTGGACCAGAGTACCTTTCACTACAATGGCAGCTTTAACTGGTTCTCTGGCTATTTCTGGAATTCCACCTTTTAATGGTTTTATCAGTAAAACACTTTTAAAATATGGAACAGGTGAAGAAAGATATCTTTCAATATTATTACTAATTGCTGGAGTGGGTACAGTAATGTCTTTTAGTAAATTCATGTATTTTGGTTTTTTCAGGAAAAACAATGGAGAAGATAGAGTCACAGAGATTAAAATGGTTCCCTGGAGTTTAAGAATACCAATGCTGATTACATCTTTATTTATTATTATCATGGGGGTCTATCCCTCTATTCTGGGGAGACTTGCCCCCTATCAATCAGATGTCTTTATTTACAGTTTTTCCAGTGTCAGAGAAGCTTTAATTATCGGCTTTACAGGTATTATATTATTTTTGATTTTAAGACCATTTTTAAATCCCAAAAGAATTATATTGCCTCATAAAATAATAAATAGGTTTAACATATATATTGAGTATGGTATAAAATATTTTATTAGACTGATTAAAAAACTATCCAGTACAGAAGAGATGACAGTTAATTGTGTTACCTGTTTCTGGATGTTTTTATTTTCATTTAGTTTTATTATTTCGGTTTTTTTAATGTATATGTTTTTGTTTTATTAGCTTTAACTCTTGCTTCTATTCTGGTTTTATATTAAAATATAAAGGAGGGAGGAAAGCAAATGAAATTTTTAATTGTAACAGGTTTATCAGGTGCGGGGAAATCAGTTGCCCTCAATTATTTTGAAGATAAAGGTTATTTTTGTGTGGATAATATGCCTTCAGCATTATTATCCAAGTTTGCTGAGTTATGTTATCACTCTGAACTGGAAAAAATAGCTGTAGTCATAGATATAAGGGGAGGACAATTTTTTGACTCTCTTTCAGCCAACCTTTCATATTTAAAGGATAACAATATTGAATTTGAGATATTGTTTTTAGAGGCTTCAACCAAAACACTTATTTCAAGATATAAGGAAACAAGAAGACGGCATCCTTTAAAAGAAGAAGGAAGGGTTTATGATGCCATTAACAAAGAAAAAAAAATACTTGAAAAATTAAGGGGTATGGCCAATAAAATTATAGATACCTCTGATTTAAGTATTAAACAACTATACAGTGAACTGCAAAAGGTATATGATTTTCAGCATAGTGATAAACAATCTTTATCCATTTCTATTATATCTTTTGGCTTTAAATACGGTATTCCCATGGATACAGATTTGCTTTTTGATGTTCGTTTTCTGCCCAATCCTCATTATGTAGATTCATTAAAAAGAAAAACCGGTAAAGATAAAGAGGTTGAAGATTATGTTATGAAATGGCCGGTTACTCAAACTTTTTATGAAAAATTTCTTGATTTAATTATATTTTTATTACCTGAATATAATAGAGAAGGGAAAAGTCATTTAAGTATTGCTATTGGCTGTACAGGAGGCAAACATCGTTCAGTAACTCTGGCCTGTAAATTAAAAGATTATTTAAAGGTTCATAATTATCAGGCAGCAGTGGAGCATAGAGATATAGATAAATAGTATTGTAGTTTAGGAGTGTAATATATATGAATAAGTTGAAATGGTTATATCCAGGGATAGGAATTAAAAGATGGCTTCTTTTAATAATAGCAGGTATATTTATGATCAGTACAGGTATAGCTATTATAACAGATTTACATTTTGGTTTATTTCTTGAAAAATTAATATTTGAAATTGCAACTCTGATAACAGGTTCCAGGCCTTATATTTTAAAAATAATAATAGGAATTATAATTTCAATTATCGGTATAATATTTATTTTATGGTCTCTGGCTAAAATTGAGAAAAAAATAAATAAAGAATGTAATACCAGTGAAGATTTAGTTGATGTTTTATATGAAAAACGTTTACTGGGAAAAGGACCCAACATTGTTGCACTGGGTGGAGGTACAGGATTATCAACATTATTACGTGGATTAAAAAAATATACAAGTAATTTAACTGCTATAGTTACTGTTGCTGATGATGGAGGGAGTTCAGGTAAATTAAGAAATGAAATGGGGGTTTTACCTCCAGGTGATATTCGCAATTGTTTAATTGCCCTGGCAGACATTGAACCTTTAATGCAGAAATTAATGCAATACCGTTTCAAAAATGAAGGAGACCTTAAAGGCCATAGTTTTGGAAATCTTTTTATTGCTTCTATGAATGAAGTGGTAGAGGGAGGATTTGAAGAGGCGATTAAAGAGTCCAGTAAAGTTCTGGCAATTAAAGGTCAGATTTTACCGGTAACCAATGAAAATATACAGCTGGGAGCCATATATGAGGATGGCAGTGTAAAAATGGGGGAATCCCGGATTCCGGTTATTAATAAAAAGATAGAAAAAGTGTTTTTGGAACCATCCTACTGTAAACCTACAGAGGAATCCCTAAAGGCTATTGCTAAAGCAGATATTATAACACTTGGTCCTGGTAGTTTGTATACCAGTATATTACCCAATTTACTGATTAATCATATTACTGATGCTATCAGGGAGAGTAAAGCTATTAAAGTATATATATGTAATGTTATGACTCAGCCCGGAGAAACAGATGGTTATAGTGCTTCTGACCATGTTAAAGCTATATATAAACATGTTCAAAATAATTTAATTGATTATATAATATTAAATAGAGAAAAAGGTTCCAGTAAACTTAGAAAGAAATATAAAGAAGAAGGGGCTTACTCTGTGGAAATTGATTATCAGGAACTTGAAAAAATGGGTTTGAAAATAATAGAGGGTAATTTACTTTCAGAAAATGAATTTATGAGACATAATCCCCTTAAGACTGCGGAATTAATAATTAATCTATTTAATAACAGGTAGTTTAGGATAGGTGATAGTAATGGCTTCATTTACAGATGAGGTTAAACATGAATTAATTCATAATAAGGAATTTAAACTGGCTGATCTGGTTGCTTTAATCCGCATGAATGGTTCTGTACAAATAAAAGAAAAACACCTTTCAGTAAAAATAAATATTAGGTATGGAGAACTGGCCCGGAAAATATATTCACTGATAAAAAAAAGATTTAATCTTAATATTGAGATTATTGTCAGACAGGATAATAATTTTAATGACCATAATACTTATGAATTAATATTAACACCTCAAAAAGGAATTAAGCAATTTTTGATTAAACTGGGTTTTCTGGATGAAAATAATAATATTTCCAGGAATATTAAAACTGAATTTATAGAGGACAGAGAAAGCAAAAAAGCCTATTTAAGAGGTGTGTTTCTGGCCGGTGGTTCTGTAAACAAACCCCGGGGAGAATATCATCTGGAGATAAGGTGTGATTATGAGAAACATGCCCGTGAAATAGTTAAATTATTATTGGACTTTGATCTTAAAGCTCATTTAAGAACTAACAAATCCAGACATGTTATTTATTTTAAAAAATTTGCTGAAATAACAACATTTTTAAATATTATTGGTGCCTATAATTCACAGCTCAAAATGGAAAGTATTCATACTCTGAAGGATGTTAAAAACAATATTAATCGCCGGGTTAATGCAGAAACAGCCAACCTTGATAAAACTGTAAAAGCTGCCATGAAACAGCTCGAAGATATAAGCTTACTGGAGGAAAATGGAGAAGTGGGCAATCTTTCTCAGGGTTTAAAAGAGATAATTCAATTGAGAAAAGAAAATCCCTATGCCAGTTTAAAAGAACTGGGACAGATGCTTAAACCTTCTTTGACAAAATCAGGGATTAATCACAGATTCAGGCGCTTACATAAAATTGCAGATAAATATAGAAAAAAAAATGATCATAAAAATTAATCTGGTGATTTTTCTCAATAAATCTAATAAAAAAGAAGGAATTTTTCAGGTTATCTAGAATAAAACAAATTGGACAAGTTAAAAATATTTATATACTACTTTATGGTGGTATTAAATATAAATGATAAAAGGAGGAGATAAGTAATGAGTGTAAAACTAGGTATTAATGGATTTGGAAGAATTGGAAGGAATGTATTTAGGATCTTACAGAAAAGAGATTTAGATGCTGAGGTTGTCGCAATTAATGATATTGCACCAGCTGATAATTTAGCATATTTGTTAAAATATGATTCTGTACATGGTCGCTTTGATGGTGAAGTAGAAACTACTGACAGGGGAATTAAAGTTAATGGAAAAGAAATTGAGGTAACATCAATTAAGGACCCTGCTCAATTACCATGGGGTGAAAAAAATATTGATGTTGTCATAGAAGCAACAGGAGTTTTTCGGGAAAAAGCTCAGCTGGAAAAACATTTAGAAGCAGGAGCCAAAAAAGTTGTTTTAACAGTACCTGCAAAGGATGAAATTGACAATACAATAGTACTGGGAGTTAATTCTGAATCATTAAAAGCAGAGGATAGAATAGTTTCCAATGCTTCCTGTACAACAAATTGCCTGGCTCCACTGGCAAAAGTACTTAATGATGAGTTTGGTATTAGTAAAGGATTAATAACTACTGTTCATGCCTATACTTCAAGTCAGGCTATTTTAGATTTACCTGCTTCAAAAATTAGAAGAGGAAGAGCAGCAGCTGAAAACCTGATACCAACCACTACCGGTGCAGCCATAGCAACCACTAAAGTACTTCCTGAACTGGAAGGTAAGATTGATGGTATGGCAGTTAGAGTTCCTGTACCTGATGGAGCTCTTGTAGATGGTGTCTTTAATCTGGAAACCAGTGTAACAAAAGAAAAAGTTAATCAGGCCTTTAAAAAGGCAGCTGAAGGAGATATGAAAGGAATTCTGGGATATACAGAAGATCAAATTGTCTCACGAGATATTATAGGAAGCAGTTATTCATCATTGATTGATGGAGATTCCACGATGGTTGTTGCTGATAACCAGGTTAAAGTGATTTCCTGGTATGATAATGAATGGGGATATTCTAACCGGGTTCTTGAACTGGCAGTTAAAATTGCAGAACTGGGTATTTAAAGAAATCAAATAAGATACATATAAAGGCTCCTTTCCCGGTTACACTACATATGTTCCGTGGAAAGGAGCTTAAAATGTTATATAGAGGCAGGGATATTTATTTATAAGCTGTAAAAAATAATAAAACGAAAACAGAAATAGAGGTGATTTTGGTTATGAAAAAAACGTTAAAAGATTTAAATTTTAAGGGGAAGAAAACACTGGTCAGAGTGGATTTTAATGTTCCTCTGGAAAATGGTGAAGTTACTGATAATAACAGAATAGAGGCAGCTTTACCTACAATCAAGTATTTAATAGATGAAAAAGCTAAAGTAATTTTAATGTCTCACCTGGGAAGACCAAAAGGAGAAATTGTTGAGTCCTTAAAAATGGATCCTGTTGCTGAAGAACTGGCCAATATTCTGGGTAAAATCGTGACAAAAGTTGATAATTGTATTGGCTCTGAAGTTAAAGAGGCAGTATCAGAAATGGAAGAAGGGGATGTTCTTTTACTGGAGAATACCCGTTTTCATAAAGAAGAAAAAGCCAATGATCGGGAATTTTCCCGAAAACTGGCTGAAAATGCTGATATATTTGTGCTGGATGCTTTTGGAGCAGCTCACAGGGCTCATGCTTCCACAGTTGGTGTTGGTGATTATTTACCCTCATGTGCTGGCTTTTTATTAAAAAGAGAGCTTAATGCACTGGGTGATGTTATGAATAATCCTGAACATCCCTTTGTAGCAATTATGGGTGGTTCCAAGGTTTCTGATAAATTAGGTGTAAT
>PWOK01000116.1 GCA_003557445.1 Halanaerobiaceae bacterium | reverse complement strand
ATTTACAGGGAACATGAGGACATTCGACATTACAACCCATTGTTATTAAAATATCAAGTTCATCAGGAATCTCTTTTAATAATTTCGGTTTCTGATCACTAATTTCAATCCCTTTTTCCTGCATTGCTTTTACAGCATTTGCTTTTACTTCTGATGCAGGGTCTGTTCCTGCACTATAAACCTCCAATACATCAGAACCAAGTTCTTTAGCATACCCTTCTGCCATCTGACTACGACAGGAATTACCCACACAAATAAAACCCACTTTTACTTTATCCACTATGATTCCTCCTCATATAAAGTAGTTAAACTAAAGTTTGATAAATGTTTAATTTAAATTTATATATGATTATATTCGGTTTTACTCATTTTGTCAAGTAGCAATTAATTTTTCTTTCCCTATTTCTTTTTCTATGTTTTTTTTGCTTTTACAGTTAAATACGATATATTAATATTATTTATTTTTCGCTGATTTTCTTTCTTTTCTACAATTTGCAGATCTTCAAACCCTGTTTCTTTAATTATATTTAGAAACTCTTTTTCAGGAATTGCCCCGGAAACACAGCCACACCAGAGTTCATTGTCCTCTTTTAGTTTAGAGGGAAACTTTTTATCACTCACCACATCACTGATCATTATCTGACCACCTTTTTTCAATACCCTGAAAATTTCTGAAAAGACCTTTTTCTTATCTGGAACCAGATTAATAACACAATCACTAATAGCCACATCAAAATAATTATCTGCAAAAGGAATATCCTCTGCATCTCCCTGAATGAAATCTATCCATTTTAAGTCTTCTTTCATAGCCTCTTTTTTTGCTGAATTAACCATTTCCTCAGTCAGATCTATACCAATCACCTTCCCTTTTTCACCGATTATTTTAGCTGCTTTCAAACAGTTTTTACCCGGGCCAGAACCTATATCTATCAAATAATCACCAGGATTTAAATCCACATATTTTAAAGGATTACCAACTCCAAAACTGGGTATCTGGTTTTTATTATCAACTGTACAACAGCCTATCTCCTCTTTACCTTTAATCATTTTACTATATTGATCTTTAACTATTTCTTTTTTTTCATTATTTTTATTCTCTTTATTCTTAAACATTTTTTAACCTCCCTGAAATTAATTAAATATTTTTTAATCTTTCAACTCTTCTTTAGCTGATAACAATGTACGGGCCGTTTCCTCCCAGGCCTCTA
Organism: Halanaerobiaceae bacterium; assembly: GCA_003557445.1. The sequence goes on along the minus strand of PWOK01000116.1, from coordinate 2,082 downwards.
AAGCAGTCCTATATGCAGTTATACCTTTTTTTGTAATAGTATAAACTTTTCGTTCCCTGCCCGAAACAACCTCTTTATGAGATTTTAGAAAACCTCCTTCTTCAAATTCCCTTAGAGCAGGATATAATGTACCTTCTGTTGGAGCACAACAACCTTTGGTTAATTTTTTTATCCTTTTGCTTATTTCATAACCATGAAGTTTTTCATCATAAAGAACTCTAAATATAAATAAACGTGATAAACTCATTTTTATTAAACCATTCCAGTACTCTTTATCCAGTGGATCAGATTTCATTTCAACCCCTCCTATGCATATATCTTATACCCATTGAACCTCTATGTATTATTATAAAAAAAATTAGATTTAATGTCAAATGTTATTTTAATTTAAATTTAAAAAGCTTATATTAATTGACATGTCTGAATTCTTGTTTTATAATCTATTATATAAGATGAATATAAATGAGGTGAAAACCTATGTACAACCTTGAAAGCAAACAAAACCCTGAACATAAGGAATATATAAAAATACTAAAAAACATGAGCCCTGAAAAACGTTTATTAAAAGCTTTTGAGCTTTCAGAATTTGGAAAAGAATTATTTAAAAGTGGTCTAAAAAAAAGATTTCCTGAATTATCAGAAGAAGAAATTAATAAACTCTATCTGGAGCGGATTCAAAAATGTCACAACAAAAATTATTAATTAAAGTAATACAAATATTAAATAACTTAAATATTGAATATATGTTAACCGGGTCTATAGTATCCAGTTTACAGGGAGAACCACGATTAACTCATGACATTGATATAGTTGTTTTAATAGATGAAAATGATATAAATGCAATTTTAGAATCTTTTTCAAATACTGATTATTATATCAGTAAACAGGGTATTTTAAGTGCACTTAACAATAATTCAATGTTTAATTTAATAGATCCCATTGAAGGTGATAAAGTAGATTTTTGGATTCATAAAAACGATTCCTTTGATAAATCCCGGTTTTCCAGAAAAGTAGAACAGAATATAATGGGAACCAAAATTTATATCTCAGCTCCAGAAGATACAATTCTGGCAAAATTAAGGTGGTTGAAATTATCAAATGGAAGTGAAAAACAATTCATAGATGCCTTAAGAATATATGAAGTTCAATATGATAATTTAGATCTTCAATATATTGAGCAATGGTCAAATAAATTAAAAGTAGAAAAATACTGGACAAAAATTAAAAAAGAAGCCACAATTCTTTAATTTAACCTCTCAAAAACCCTTTCCATTTCGATTTCCAGCTCACCATCAAAGATAGTAACAGGAATTTTATCTTTTTCAGTATATATATCTGGTTCACCATACTTATTATTTTTATCAAGCAAATAAACTTCAACCTGTTTTTTGCTGTAATCAACAATCCAGTATTCTTTTACTCCATGTTTTTCATAAAGTTCTTTTTTCACTTTTTTATCCCTGTCTTCAGATGATTCTGACATAATTTCTATAATCAAATCAGGTGCACCACGACAACCTCTTTTGTCCAGCTTTTCCCTGTCACAGATGACAACTATATCCGGCTGAACCACAGTCTTTACATCCCTATCAGCTTCATCTCCTTCAGGTAATCTTACATCAAAAGGAGCTTCATATAGCTCACATTTTTTATTTTTTAAATAATCATAAAACTGGACAATCATTTCTAATGATACTTTTTGATGTTTTCTGTGAGGTGCAGGTGCCAGATTATACAATTTTCCTTCAATTATCTCATATCTCTGATCATCATCCCAGGTTAAATAATCACCATAGGTACTAACTCCGTATTTATCTATCTCTCTAGCTTCACCCACTTTATTGTTATTATCATCCTTTTCAGTCACTAAAATTCCTCCTCCCGAAATACATTTTTCAGGTCAATTTCCAGTTCTCCATCAAAAATATTAACAGGAATTTTATCTTTTTCAGTATATATATCTGGTTCACCATACTTATTGTTTTTATCAAGCAAATAAACTTCAACCTGTTTTTTACTGTAATCAACAATCCAGTATTCTTTTACTCCATGTTTTTCATAAAGTTCTTTTTTTATTTTTTT
>PWOK01000105.1 GCA_003557445.1 Halanaerobiaceae bacterium | reverse complement strand
GAGGTGTATGTACCTGAGTTAGCTCAGGAAACATACGATAAAAATGCAACTTCAAAAGGACCGAAATTAAAAATAGGCAGGGATTTTGATGTAGCTGATTATATAGAAGAAAAGATAAAGGGAAATTATTCACCAGAAGTGATAGCACATTGGATAAGCGAAAATGACGACTTTGATATAAATTTACACTGGAAGACAATATATAATTATATAGATAAGGGGGTCTTGCTAGTTGAAAGAGACGATCTAGTTTATGGAGAATATAAGAAAAGGAAAAGCAAGAAAAAAGAGAGTAAGAGAACCAAAAACCACAAAATAAATAGAACTATAAGAGACCGCCCAGAGGCAGCAGATGAGAGGTCAGAAATTGGACATTGGGAGATGGATCTGGTAGAAGGCAAAAAAGGTAAAGGAGAGCCATTTCTGCTTGTATTAAGTGAAAGAGCAACAAGACAGGAAGTAATAGAGAAAATCCCTGATAAAACTCAGGAGTCAGTTATTAAGGGATTGGATCGTATTGAAAGAAGAAATGGTGTAGTTAATTTTAGAAATACATTTAAAACGATAACCACTGATAATGGTACTGAATTTAAGGATTATGAAGGGATTGAAGAATCATTTACAGGCAGCAGTATTTGCAGGACAAAACAATTCTACTGTGATGCCTATAGTAGCTGGCAGCGTGGGACTAATGAGAATATAAATAGAATGATAAGAAGGTTTTTGCCAAAGGGAACAAGTTTTAAAGATCTAAAAAGAAATGCTGTCAAAAGGATACAAAAATTTATAAATACATATCCCAGAAAAATGTTTAATTTTAAAACATCAAATGAACTTTTTGAGAAAAAACAAGTTATACTTAACAAAATATAGTTGGTACAGGGTGAGGAAATTTTTTCCTTCCCTTTTAAAAGGGAAGGAACCTTTAAAGCATATAAGTAATTAAAATAAAAAACCGTGCACTTTAACTTGCAAATAATATATAATCATGAATCAAGATTATATTTGACACATCCCCTAATATGTGTTAAACTTCTTAAAGTGGGAAAAAAATAAAAGGAACAATCCCATTGTGAAAAATAGGAGGAATAAATTAAATGATTTACAGTGGTACAGTTAAGTGGTTTGATGGCAAAAAAGGTTTTGGATTTATTGAAAGAGAAGATGGAGATGATGTGTTTGCACATTATTCTGCCATTAAAGAAGATGGTTTTAAAAATTTAGAAGAAGGTCAGGAAGTTGAATTCGAAATTGAAGAAACTGAACGTGGCCCTCAAGCTACTGACATAGTTAAAATATAAAGAAATGATAATAATACTATTTGAATTTACTTTATAAAAAACTTAAAACCCTGATTACTATTATGTAGTGATCGGGGTTTTTGAATGTTTTAAATTATTTGGAAAGGATTTTTACCATGAAAACTAAAAAAATAATAAATATAGGAGTTATTGCACATGTAGATGCCGGTAAATCAACCCTGGTTGATGCTCTTTTAAACCAGAGTGGTGTCTTTAGAGAAAATGAAAAAGTTGTTGACTGTATCATGGATAGTAATGACCTGGAAAGAGAAAGAGGAATTACTATTTACTCGAAAAATTGTTCCATTGAATATAATGGAGTTAAAATAAATATACTTGATACCCCTGGCCATTCTGATTTTTCCTCAGAAGTAGAAAGGGTTATTAAAGCCGTAGATTCTGTGATTTTGCTTGTAGATGCCAGTGACGGTCCAATGCCCCAAACAAGATTTGTATTACAAAAATCACTGGATAAAGGAATAAAACCAATTGTTTTTATTAACAAAATAGATAAATACAATCAACGAGCAACTGAAGTAGTTGATATGGTTCTTGATCTTTTTATAGACCTTAAAGCAAGTGATAAACAGCTGGATTTTCCTGTAATCTATGGTATAGCTACAGAAGGGATTGCAAAATACAATTTAGAAGATAAAAATAATGATTTAACACCATTATTTGAGACTATTATGCAAAATGTAAAACCCTATCCTGATTATAATCATAAACCATTACAATTACAAATTTATGACCTGGCCTATGATGATTATCTGGGCAGAATTGGAATTGGAAGAATATATCAGGGTAAAATTAAAAAAAATCAATCTGTTGCAGTTTCAAAAAGGAATAAACTCTCAAAAACAGGAAAAATCACTAAACTTTCTGTTTATAAAGGTTTAAAACAAATACCTGTTGATGAAGCAAAAAGTGGTGATATTGTTACTGTAGCAGGAATTGAGGATATTTCTATAGGTGAAACCATTTGTGAAGTTAATAAAATTAAACCATTACCTATGATAGAAATTGAAGATCCAACACTATCCATGTATTTTATGATAAATGATTCTCCCTTTGCAGGCCAGGAAGGAGATTTCCTGACTACCCGACATTTAAAAGCCAGACTGGAAAAAGAATTAGAAATAAATGTTGGTTTACAGGTAGATCAAACGGAAGATATTGATGCTTTTAAAGTATCAGGAAGGGGTGAACTTCACCTTTCAATATTACTGGAAAACATGCGTAGGGAAGGTTATGAATTATCAGTTTCAAAACCTGAAGTTCTCATGAAATTAACAAATGGAAAACGTCTGGAACCACTGGAAAGAGTAATAATCGATGTTCCCGAAATCTATTCAGGTACAGTTATTGATAATTTAAATCTGCGGAAAGGTCTCATGCAAAATATGAATGTAATAAATGATTATGTTAAATTAGAATATATAGTACCAACAAGAGGTTTGATTGGTTTTCGTAGTGAATTTTTAAATGATACCAGTGGAGAAGGTACACTTATCCGTTCCTTTGATAAATATGGTGAATTTACGGGGGAAATACCACAAAGAAATAATGGTGTTTTAATATCAAAAACAAAAGGAATAGCAATGGCTTACTCCCTTGCAAATTTAAGCAAACATGGAACCTTATTAATAGAACCGGGAACAAAAGTATATGAAGGTATGATTATTGGTATTAATAACAGGGAAAATGACCTTACTGTTAATCCCTGTAAAAACAAAAAACTCACAAACACAAGGGCTTCAGGTTCAGATGAATCCATCACACTACCTCCTGCTCTTAATTTCACTTTAGAAAAAGCTCTGGAATTTATAAACAATGATGAACTTGTTGAAATTACACCTGAAGCTATCAGGCTAAGAAAAAAAATATTAAATGAGAAAATGAGACTCAGAAATTCCCGATAAGTTACTAAGAAGAGGAACTAAAATTTTTCAGTTCCTCTTCTTTATTTACCTTAAGTAAAGGTTATAATAATACCCCTTATTATTCAT
>PWOK01000358.1 GCA_003557445.1 Halanaerobiaceae bacterium | reverse complement strand
CCTATTAATAAACCAACAACCGTATCCCCAGTAACTTCTATACCATCATAATAACTGTTACTGATTATACCATCATTACGACCGGTAAGACCACCAACTCTTTTTAAACCGGTGATATAACTACCCTCTGCACTTGAATTCTGTATTCTACCATTACTACCACCCTGATTAAGTCCTACAAGACCACCAACATTATAATGATATCCGGTAACATTTCCATTGGCATGAGAGTTATAAATTGTACCACTGTGGTCATTTAAACCAATTAAACCACCTACAGAGTTATAACCTATAATATCACCCCGGGCCTGATTATTCTGGATTTCTACAAATCCTGGTTCAAAACCTTCATTTCTACCAACAAGTCCACCAACATGACTACCCGGGCTTTCAACATCACCACTGGCTGTACTATCTTTAATTTTACCTCTACCTTTATTAAAACCAACAAGACCTCCAGCATCTGCCGGGTTTATGCCTGTTGCTTCAGCATAGACAAATCCGGAAGCTCTACTATCTTCTATATGACCCTGGTCATTCAGTCCTACAAGGCCACCAACTCTCATTAAACCCTGAACTTGACTTGAGGAATTACTATCATATATTTCTCCATAGTAATTTCTACCGACAAGGCCTCCTATATCAGTACTTTCCCCGGTAACAGTACCTCTGGTAGTACTGTCAATTATAAGCCCATTATTAAGGTTAAATCCCACAAGACCACCGGCATATTCCTCATGGGCATAAATATTACCATTAACAGATACATTTTCAATTCTTCCTTCATTACGCCCGGTCAGACCTCCTACAAATTTATCTCCTGTAACTTCAATATTTGTTAAATTTAAATTTTTAACAATTCCTTCTTCAGATATATAACCAAATAAACCGAGATGTCTCACTCGATCAACTGTCATATTACTTATTTCAAAATCATTTCCATCATAAGTTCCCGCAAAAAATCTGCTTTCTTCAGGATAAGAACCAATTGGTTCCCAGTTATCAAAATTACTTAAATTAATATCTGCCTTCTGGATAAAATGGACATCAGGGTCATTAAGGTATTCCCTAACTTTATTAAGATGATCTGAATTTCTTATTTTAAAGGGATCATCTTCTGTACCTTCACCTTCTATTTCTTCAGGTATCTGTCCCAATATATATATATCTATTGAAGTAACACCTGTACCTTCATGTGTAATATTCCTGGTAATATAGGTTCCGAAATCAATAGGTGAATCAGCAGGATTGCGAATGGTAAAGCTTTCTGCATTATTAACCCCATGAACTTCATTTACAGTAATAGTAAAGGTTACAGTCTGGTGATCTCCCCCACTAAAATCCTCTGTAAACTGAAAACTTATATTGGCTTTAGCCCTTTTAAGTTTTTGGTCATCAGTACCATCATATACTTCAGTAATCTGTCTGGTTACACTGGCTTTATCTTCACCTCTTAATGGATTACCTGTATGAGCATCAATGATATAGTCTATATCATCATCAAGTTTGGTATATAGGCCTATATCCTGAATATTATCAACCAGTTCTATTTCTTTATTTATTAAATCACTTAATCTATCTTCATTTTCAAAAGAATATTCCAGATCAATTGCTTTGTTATTTAGGACCAGATATCTTTCTGGCAATTCTGCTGAGGGATTAAATCCACCATTATTATCAGGTAATTCCAGTATTACATCTTTTTCCAGAGTTTCTCCCGGTTCTTCTCCTTCTGGAAGAATTAAATTATATTTTGCCAGATATTTATCTGCACTTGCTGAAAAAGTCCTACCCATTGTTGATACAGATCTATCATTAATTTGTCTTACTTCAGTTTCATAATTTAAAACCAGATCATTTTCAGAAAGATGTTCTAACTGGCTGAGATTTAAATTACCAGAGGCCATGATATTATTATCCTGACTGAGAAGAACTATTTTTAATTTATTATCTTTATTTTGTTTTTGATAGGAATAAGCCAGTTCATTTAGTTTTCTTTTTGTAATTATATATCCCTCATCTTGATCAATTATAGCAAATTCAGAGGGTGTGGAAATGTTTTTATGATCTACAATTTCTAATTCAAATAGATCAATAACATTGAAAATAGAAATTTTCCTGGAAGCAATTTTAACTTCAGGTTTCAAATCAGGGTTGTATTCTGCATTAAATACCACTTTTTGTTGATTATCTATACTCCGTTCTTTATATTGATTATCAAATTCATACTGACCAATTATTTCTGGATATATTTTTATAGTTCCCTGTAGATCAGTTAAAACACCCTTTAAAATATTGTTTTCTATTGTAAAATCATCAATATAATTACCATCTGAACTAACAATTTTTAATTTATCTATATCCTCTTCTTTTATTCCACTTATTTCAACCTCAATATCATATGGATGTCCGGGATCAATTTTTCCTTCAAAAACTACTTTACCATTATTACTATAATCTGTTTTTTCCTGGTCAGGTGTAAAAGTATATCCCTCAAGTTCAGGTATTAATTTGACTTCACCCCTGAGATTTTTGAAAATACCCTTTAATATTTGATCCTGGTTTTCAAAATCATCCAAAATATTTCCATCTGAAGAAATAATCTTTAAATTTTCATTATCTTCTACACCATGAACCTCAACTTCCAGATCATAGGATGGAGATACAAGATCTTTAAAATAGTCACAACCGGTCATAGAAATAAGTATAATAATTAATAATAAGAAGAGTGAAAGTTTCTTAAGTTTGTTTGTCATTTTAATCATTCCTTTCTTAAAGTTGTTAAACTCAAAATATTAATCAGAATAAGTAAAATTATATATAATTATTGCTTAATTATTTAGATAGAGTAATTCTGAAACCAAATATACCAGCTGATTCTGTGTCCTGATTTTCTCTGGCTGCATTCCTTCGATAACTAACTCTACAAGTATCACTGCTATGACTTTCTTCGTTTTTTTTGTAACTATAACCCCAGTGACCACCACGGAAAACTTTATGTCCTAAAATACCAGAATCATAAACATAGGGGTTTTCTTTAGACTCAGAATCATAGGTTGACCAGTAATCTGTAACCCATTCCCTGACATTACCACTCATATCATATAATCCTAATTCATTTGCTGTTTTTTCTTTAACCGGCATAGTACCATGACCAGAAGTATCACTATCATCAGGATCTTCATATTCAGTATTGGCCTGATCAGAATTTCTCAGATACCAGCCCACTTCTTTTAAATCATTACTACCTGCAAAATCTGTATCTTCAGCCTTATTACCTCCCCGGGCAGCATATTCCCATTCAGCTTCAGTTGGTAGTCTAAAACCTTCAACTTCTGTTACATCTGTGGTAACATTACCATCTCCATCCAGTAACTGACCTGCATTTTCCTCTCCTTTTTCAGCATAAGCAACAGGTAAACCAGCATTACGGCTTAATTGATTACAAAATTCAATTGCCTCCCACCAGCTAATATTTTCCACAGGACGATTTTTACTTTCTCCACTTATTTCAGGATGATTATCAGGAGTAAATTCAGATGGATTTTCACCGGTGATTTGTTCATATTGATATTGGGTAATAGGGGTTTCACTTATGTAAAAATCATCTAACTCAACACTATGAATTGGTCCTTCTATATCATTTTCATCTTCTTCTCCACCCATTTCAAAAACTCCACCGACTACTTCTATCATTTCAATCTCATATAATTCAATAATATTAAGATCAATAGTCCCAATTATAAGGCCATCAACAAATATAGCCGCATCCTCATATTCACCCGGTTTATTTACATTATCCTTTATGGTAAATGAAATACTTTCTGAGCCACCACTACCAAATATATATGGATCATCCAGCCAGGTATCTGTTTCACCTCCAATTTCAGCAATGATTTCCAGATAATACTCTCCAGAAACTATATTACCATGTTCATCTTTTAGAGATATTCTTAGTTCAATTTCTTCATCTTCCAGTAATTCTTTTTCACTAATTAATTCAACAACTGATTCACTGGAATCAATTTGAGAGGGATAAACATCAATATTAAAGGTATCAATTGGTCTCCATTGACCATCAACTTCTATTTCAGTTAAAACATCATGATAATTTCCCTCCTGAAGTACACTAATATAAACTATTATTTGATCATTAATAATATTATTATGATCAATAGGACCCTCAAACCAGTCAGCGGTTGTTTCATTGGATATTCTGATATTAAAGTTAATTTGATCCTCGTTTAAATAATTATCATAGGAATCCATAAAAGGTGATAATCTTAATTGTATATTATCTCTTCCCGCCATGACTTCTTCCTGAGGGGGATCAAGATTGATTGAGTCTGGGTCAAGATCTCCTGGAATTACTGTAACATTAAATGTGTCAATTTCCAGCCAGCCTCCCTCTACTTTAACCGCAGCTTTAATATTTTCAAAATCAGAAGTTTCAGTGATAGAGAAATTAATATTGGATTTTCCCTCAGAATTAAAATAGGTGGTTTGATTATACCAGTCATTATCATCATTATGTATTTCACCAGTTACTTTAAGATCATAAAAACCAGTTATCGGTAAACCATTAATATCTTTTAGTTCTATTTCCAGATTAATATTTTCTTCATCTGCTTTAACAATAGAATCACTAGTTCTTATAACACCTGAATCAAGATCATCAATTACTTTTTCCAGTATTTCTATTGTTAAGCTTTTTTGATCACTAACAGAAACATTGTCATCATCCTGATAAATACTGGCCGTTATTGTAACATCTCCGGTTTGATTATCTGCTCCGGTAATAATTGCCCTGGCCTGACCATATTCATCGGTAACAGCTATTTCTTCCACTGTGGCTTTATCATGATTATCACTGCTAAAATAAACTATTACATCAGGAACAGGTTGTAGGTCATTATCAACCACGGTAGCAGTTACTATAGTAGTAATATTCTGGACCATTTGTTCAGAAGCAGACTGGAATTCAGAAATTTGAACTGCATTACCCGGTTGATCAGGGATATCATCATCGTCATCATCAGGATCATCTATTATTTCTTTAATTTGACCAATATTAAACTCAATACTATCAGTAATATTATCATTTATATATTTATCTTTAACTGTTAAAGTAATATTTTCATCAAGTTGTTCTTTATCACCTTCGGGAAGTATTTGAAGAGAATAATTACCATCAAATTCAAATTCAAGGTAGTCCAGATGTTCAATATTAGCTGCTATTTTATTTACTTTATATTTTAAGTTAGATTGATTGGCACCCAGATTAAAATAGGTTTCAGGCTGTTGTAGTTCTTCTCTATTATTATCAGCATAGGAAATATTTCTTCCATAATTGGTGTTAATAATAATATTATTTTCAAAAAGGCTGAGATCAATATATAAAGGGTTTTCCAGGTCAATTAACATATTATTATTAAAATCTATTTTACCAGTATCACCGAGTATTAAATGACCATCATTTTGTACTTTGCTATTACTACCAGCTTCCACTTTTAATATTTTACCATCAGAGACTCTTACTGTGCTTTGTTCTGTCCAGCCCCCATTAATCATTACTGTATTTTCATTAATATTAATACCTGATGAATCAAGTTGAAGATTGATTAATCTTGTTTGTGATTCATATTCTCCTATAAGTATAGAACTATCAGTTGAGATTATCTTATTTTCCTCTATACCGGTAATCCTCTTATTTAATATTAATTGACTATTATTAATCTGAAGATCATTTCTAATTATTATATCTTTAAAGGAAAGGATATTTCTGGTATCATTGCTCAGTATATTTATATAATCATTAGCATTTAGTTCTCCATCTCTAATAACCAATTCATCTCTTAATTCCATATGATTATTAGCAAGATTAAGAGAATAATCTTCCTGATAGAATATTTTTAAGCTATTAGCAATTATTAAATTATCATTTAAGGAAATATCTTCAGTAAATTGAATGGCCATAACTGATGGATTTCGAGCAGCTTCGATTAATTCTTTAGAGTTGGCCACTTTTACTGCATCTGTAAATAGTGCCACAACATTTATATCATCTTCCATTACAATTACTCTTGATTCCATATTTCCCGAAAGATTGTATCCCCATTTACCAAAAAACCAGCCTTCTTCTGCAATTGCTTCTAATTCAACTATTTCATTTAATTTATAATCTTTCACAAATTTATCTTCAATTAATTTACCATTAATTTTAACAGCACCCTGACCTTCTATAGTTAGAGATAATGTTGCTGAACTATCAAGTAAGGAATCAATTCCTCCTCCTGAATCAGTACAGGAATTTAAAAATAATAAAAGGATAAATAAATATAATATAATTATAATTGCAGTTTTATTTTTATAGGTCAAATTTAACACTCCCTGTTATGTTCAATTACTAATATAAATCCTCAATTAAAATAGAAAATTCCAGACCACTAAAATCATAATCCCCGGCTTGAGCATATCGATAATTAACTCTCCAATTGATGTTTAATTGATCACCAATGACAGGTATATGACTTTCCAGACCTATTTTTGCTCCTGGAGAATAAGCAAAATCACTGCTGGTGATACCTCCATGTTTATAATCTGATAGACTGACAAAATACTGTCCAAAAGCAGCATTAAAATTAATATTATAAAATAAATAATAGGTCATGGTAAATAAAATTCCGGTATTTGATATTTTAATTTCTGATCCTCCATCGAAATCATCATAATGTAACTTCATATGTTCAACTTTTAAACCATAGGTGAAGTTTTTAGTAAACCAGGAAAAATAACTATTAAAAAAATCAATATCATCTGTAATTCTTTCTTTGGCCTGAATGAAAAAACCAAAACCAGAATTTCTTCCCTGACTGCCTCTTTCCATGGCAAATTGATTTAAATTATTAAGTCTGTATGTATTAAAATGAACCCCATAAATATCACTGAAGTTTTTATTGGAAGCCATTGTATATTGGAAATTAAATATAAGTATTAATAATAACAGTAAAAAGACCTTTTTCATGGATAACTCCCCTTAATATAAAAAATAAATATCTGGTTATTCTATTTACTATTTTTATTATCGTAATTAAAATATTTTACTTAAACAATTTTAAGTATAATTACCGGAAATAAGCTTTAAAAAACGACATTTTGCTTAAATATGTTTGTGTTTTTAACCTATTTGCTATTCCAGATAACATATAATATAATTACCAGTAAAAGAAGAAATACTGGGGGTTTAATTAATGAAAAATAAATTAATGATAGTTATTTTAGTTCTTATAATTGCTTTTTTTCTGGGATTGGGGTATGAATATTTCTTTGGACCTGAAACTTTAGAGGGAGATAAAGAAGTTACCCTGGAAATTATTATTGAAAACCAGGATATTGAAGAATCTTTTATTTATAATACTGAACAGGAAATACTTTATGAGCTTTTAAAAGAAAAGGAAGAAGAACTGGGAGTAAATTTTCAATCATTTAGTCATGGGACCATGGTCACAGGTTTATTAAATTATAATAAAGCAGAAAATGAATATTTTCATATTTATATAAATAATGAAGATGCATTAACCGGTGTTGATGAGATAGTTTTACAGGATGGGGACACTTATTTATTTGAATTGAAAGAGTTTTAATAAAACAATGCTAACCAATAAAAAACTACAAATCAAAGATATTGCTTTAATAGGTATTTTAAGTGCCACAATAACCTCAGGTAAATTTGCTCTTTCCTTTGTTCCCAATGTTGAAATAGTAACTCTGTTATTAATGGTATATACCATTGTATTTGGAATAAAGGTCAGTCTATTATGTGCTTTTATATTTAGTACTATAGAAATTTTTATATATGGGTTTCACACCTGGTTACTTGGTTATTATCTTATCTGGCCTATATTAATATTAATAAGTGCGATTATGAATACCAAAATTAAAACTGAATATGGATATGCTGTTCTGGCAGGGATTTTTGGTTTTACTTTTGGACTGTTCTTTGCAGTTATAGAGTCTCTTTTTTATGGTATTCCTTATGGGATATCATACTGGATCAGGGGTATCCCCTTTGATATTGTTCATGGTGTTTCCAATTTTATTATAGTATTATTTTTATTTAAACCACTTATTAATCTTTTGCAAAAACAAAAAAATAACTTTTTATAATAGTATATAAAAAAAGCCGCCTTTATTTTTAGACGGCTTTTTTAAATATTATTTATTTAAAATTATGGTCGGAGATTATTTTTTAATTTTTCTTTTGATTCTTCTATTTGTTCTCTGGTCATACTGGATTCTTCCAGATTACCATTTAAATAATCATTATAACCACTGAGATCGAGTAAACCATGACCACTCCAGTTTATGAGAATTGTTTTTTCTTTCCCCTCTTCTTTGGCTTTTTTGGCTTCTTCAATTACAAGAGCAAGTACATGGTTTGTTTCAGGAGCAGGTATAAATCCTTCAGTCCTGGCCCAGATCACTCCAGCTTTATAGGCCTGAATTTGATCATAAGAACGAGATTTAACAAGACCATCTTCAACAAGTTTACTTACAATTGGAGACATACCATGATATCTCAATCCACCTGCATGAGTTTCAGGAGGTACAAAGTCATAACCAAGGCTGTGCATAGCCAGAAGTGGTGTGGTGGCAGCTGTATCACCATAGTCAAAAACATAAGGACCTTCAGTAATTGTTGGACAGGCGGTAGATTCAGCAGAAATTACTTCTATTTCCTGTCCATTAATTTTATCATTAATAAAGGGAAAAGCCAGTCCGGCAAAATTACTTCCTCCACCAACACAACCGGCAACAATATCAGGTGTTTCATTTATTTTTTTGAGTTGTTTTTGGGCCTCAAGACCAATAATTGATTGATGTATCATCACATGATTTAAAACACTTCCCAGTGAATAACGAGTATTTTCAGAAGTAACAGCATCTTCAATTGCTTCCCCAATTGCAATACCCAAACTTCCTGAGGTATCAGGAGTTTCTTTTAAAACTTTTCTTCCAAAAGAAGTTTCTTTACTGGGGCTTGGAATACATTCAGCTCCCCAGGTATTCATCATAAACCTTCTATATGGTTTTTGATCATAACTGATTCTAACCATATAAACCTTACATTCCAGACCAAAATATGAACATCCCAGTGAAAGTGCACTTCCCCATTGACCGGCACCTGTTTCAGTTGTTAATCTTTTTATTCCAGCCTGTTTATTGTAATAAGCCTGAGCGATAGCTGTATTTGGCTTATGACTACCTGCAGGACTGGTTCCTTCATTTTTATAATATATTTTAGCCGTTGTGTCCAGATATTTTTCCAGATTAAAGGCTCTGTGTAAAGGACTGGGGCGCCAGGTTAAATATTTATCAAGAATTTCTTCTGGAATATCAATCCAGCGTTCCCGGGTCATCTCCTGTTCTATTAGATTTTCAGGAAAAATTTGTGCTAATTCTTCTGGTTTAACAGGTTTTTTTGTTTTTGGATTAAGGGGAGGGCTTGGTGGTTCTGGCATATCTGCCATAATATTATACCATTTTCGAGGTATTTCATCCTGTGACAATAAAATTTTTGCTTTGCTCAACTTATCTTTTCTCATCTTCTCTCATCTCCTGTTTAATAATTTATATATATAATTCTCAAAAAGTTTTAAAATACCTTCTTTTTTTAATATTTTTTTACTATATAATCAAGGTGTCTGTCAATTAAATTATAAAGATAATTATAATTTTCTTCTTCTTCATCAGGTTTCTCACGTAAGAGACCATCAATTGTCATAATAATATTAATAGCGGTTCTTTTTACAAATTCTCTATCATAATCAAGACAATTATTGGAATGAAGTACCTGAATTATTAAATCTACTATACGTTTCAGTCCCTTTACATTTCTTATATATAATGTTTTTTTATCGTCTTCAAGTTTAGCCTGAATAATATCCTCCCAGAGACCTTTTTTTTGTTTTCCAAAATGATAATATGCTTTTATAGTAGTTTTAAGTTTTTCTCGAGGATTATCAGATTTTAGTTGGTCTAGATTATTTTCAAATTCATTCCAGCTTAATTTAACAGTATCCAGAAATAATCTTGCTTTATTGGGATAATAATTATATATTGTTCCCACTGCAATTCCAGCTCTTTTTGAAATTTTTAACATATCAACTTTTTGATACCCGTGTTCCTCAAACTCGTATTTTGCTGAACGAACTATTAATTCCGGTAAGTTTTTAATAATTTTGGGCATATAAACACCTCATTAATTATTCAGATTTTATAATATCAATAAAGACATTTAAAAGTTGAGGATCAAAATAGCTACTTGCACATCTTTTAAGTTCATCTATAGCTTCTTTTTGTGATAAAGCTTTTTTGTAGGGTCTATCATTGGTCATAACATCATAGGCATCAACTATGCGTATTATTCTGGATAATAAGGGTGTTTCTTCTTTTTTAAGCCCCCTGGGATAACCCGAACCATCCCAATTTTCATGATGAGATAATAATTCTAAAGCAATATGAGAAAAATCTTCTGTAGATGAACAGATACGAAAACCTGTATTGGGATGTTCCTTTATAATTTCCCATTCACTATCTGTTAATATTCCAGGTTTATTTAATATTTCTTCTGAAATGATAGTTTTACCAATATCATGCAGAGAAGCAAGCAGGGCAAGTTTGTCCAGTTCAATCTGAGTAAGATTAATCTTTTTACCCAGTTTAAGAGCCAGATCTTTCATTCTTTGAGCATGTTCCTCTGTTTCAGGGCTTTTTTCCTGTAAAGTTTTTAATAATGTTTTGGCTATATGGCTTTTAACACTTCTGCTTTCTGTAAGTTTGTTATTATACATTCTATCTTCTGCCATCTTTAAAACCTCAAAGATATCAGTGGCAGATTTTTCTTTTACTGCATATCCCAGAGCAATTGATACTGGAATATCATCCTCAATTTCTTTAATTTTACTTTTATTGCAGTTTTGATTTATTCTTTTACATATATTTTTTACCTGTTGAGATGATGTCTGGGGTAATAATACAACAAATTCATCTCCACCCCAGCGAGCAACTAAATCTTCTTCTCTACAGGATTCAGTCAATATTTCAGCAGTTTTAATTAATAATTGATCACCAAGGCTATGTCCATAGGAATCATTAATAATTTTAAGGCCATTTAAATCAGCCATAATAAGGCTGATAGGAAGCTGTCTTTTAACATCGATTCTTTTAATTTCCTCTTCCAGATAGGTTCTGTTATAGAGATCTGTTAAAGAATCATGAAAACTAAGATATTTAATCTTTTTTTCCTGTTTTTTTCTTTCAGTTATATCTATATATATTCCATAAGCTCCTATTAGTTTACCATCAATCATTACCGGAATTCCTCTAATTATACACTCTACAGGATTTCCATATTTATCATACCGGGTGGCTTCTATTTCAACAATTTGTCCCTGTAATAATTTTTTAGTAAGATTTTTATCAGCAGATTTTTCCCTACTCATATTCATAATACTATCAAGATCCTTGCCTTTGATATCCTGTAAATTATATTTAAAAACTTCCTGAAAACTTTTATTTATATCAAGAATCCGGTGATTATTATCAACCAGGGTTATAGGATATGTTGCATTTTTAAATAAAGATTCAAGCCATCTATTTTCCTTTTTAATTTTTTGCTGCATTTTATATTTCTCAGTAATATTCCTGAATATAAGGACAACTCCATATGTATTATTATGATTATCTTTAATGGGAGAAGCACTATCTGATATCTGATATTCTTTACCTTTTTTACTTACCAGTACAGTATTATTGGCCAGACCTTCTGTTTTTCCTGATTTTAAAACTTTTTCTACAGGATTTTCAACCGGTTTTCCAGTATCTCCGTTTTTAATTTTAAATATTTTATTGAGGTGTAATCCTCTGGCCTGATTAAATTTCCAGCCTGTTAATTTTTCTGCTTTATGATTAATTCTGGTTATACAACAATTATTATCAGTAGTTATTACAGCATCTCCAATTGATTGCAGGGTAATGGATAATTGTTTATTATTCTCTTTTAATAATTTCTGTAGTTTATTTCTTTTCTTTATTTCTTTTTGTAATTTATTATTTTGATATATTATTTTTAAATGTGATTCAATTAATTCTTTAAAATGTTTTAATAATTCTTCTTTTATACTGTTAAATTCTTTTTCTTTGGAGTCAAGAACACAAATAGTTCCAAAAAAATCTCCATCAGGCCATTTAAGAGGAAATCCCAGATAAGAAATCATACCTAATTCAATATCAGGATTATTTTTCCACTTTTCTTCTTTATGGGCATTGGGTATCTTTAATTTTTTATCTTTTTTAATAACTGTTTCACAATACAGACCTGCAAGATGTTCTCTATCACCAACTTTATAAGGATTATTTCTGGTTTTACTTGTTCTAAAAACTTCTATATAGGGAGGTATTATTTTCATGATTAAGGCAGCCTCAACCTCAATTTGTTCAGCAACAATGTCAACAATTTTCTGCCATTTTTCAATTATATAATCAGGTATTTTAATATCTTTTGTTTCAGGATAATTCATTTATATAACCTCCCTTAAAAATAATAATTACTATTATAGAAATATGTTTAATTTTCTCTTAAATTAATTGTTTATAATTTGTTGAAAAAAATAGTAATTAGTAGTATAATATGAATATCATTTGTTAGAGATTGGTTGGTGATAAAATGAATAATTACAAAGGAATTCGTGAAAAATCCTGGAAACCTTTAAATCATTTTTTATTAAAAACCGGAGATATTCTTAATCTAAATCAATATCTGGAAGAAATATTAAATCAGCTAAAAACTATAATACCCTATAATGCTGCTCATATTATTTTCCATAGTGATAATCAAAATTATTTTTCTAAAAT
>PWOK01000325.1 GCA_003557445.1 Halanaerobiaceae bacterium | reverse complement strand
GGTTGCTTCTCCTCCCCTTATATGTCTTTCTGCTTTATTAAATTCTAATATTGTTTTTACTTTTCTGGCCAGGTCTGGATCAATTTTTTTTAATCTTTCTGTAACATCTTTATGGATAGTACTTTTACTTACACCATATACTTTTGCAGCTTCTCTGACAGTGGCTTTTGTCTCGTAAATATAATGTCCTACCTCTTTTACTCTTTTTCGTATATAGTCTTTCACCATAATTCCCCCTTAGATACTTAATTAATTTATATGCAAATATCAAGGGGAAATATACCTATATATAATATAAGTTATTGCTCATCTTCAATTATTAATAATTTCAATATTTATAAAAAAATACTATAAATTCTTATAAAAAGAATCTATAGTATAATATATTATTTACTCAATATAATCCAGGGGAGCAACCGGGCCTTCTTTATTCCTTAATTCAAAAAACAATACTGGTTCTCTGGTAATTCCTGTTTTACCTGCCTTACCAATTTCCTGACCTTTACCTATAACTTCTTCTTCAGAAACAGATACTTCCTGAAGGTGACCATAATAGGTTTTCCATACATCACCATGACTGATCTTTACTAATTTCCCTTTATAATCATCCATCTTAATTTCTTCTACAGTTCCTGAATCAGCTGCCATTACTATTTCGCCCATTTTAACTTCAATATTGGCTCCTGTTAAATATCGCCAATCTTTAAACACAGGATGAAAATACCATCCTTTATCCTGAAGGACATTTCCGGAAACAGGTTTTAATAATTTAATTTCCTTTTCTTCTCTTTCCATGACATCTTTCAGTGGTTCAGTCACAACATCCTGTTTAAGTGTCTGTTCTTCAATTTCATTTATTTCTTCCTTTTCATCATCTTCCAGTCTTTCCTCTTTATAAATATCAAAATCAGGTTCCTGTTCAACATAAAATTCATCCTGTTGATTCATACTATAAAAATAAAAGGATAAACCACTTCCAATTATAATCAAAACCAATAACAGTAATACCCACTTTTTCTTATTGTTCTTTTTATTGAATTTTTCTTTAATACCTTTTAAATGTAACTTGATTTTTTCTCTGTCAATTTTGAAAATATACTTATCATTTTCACCATTATTTTTGTCCATAATATTTCACCTCCATTTATTACTATTTTAACCGGAGGTGATGATTTTTATACAATTTTTCCTTTTTTTATAATATTATTTCTCTATAATCTGCTATTTCTACATCAGTATAATAATGTTTTAGAATTTCTCTGTAATTATATCCTTTTTTACCAAAGCCATTTGCTCCATCCTGGCTCATTCCTACTCCATGGCCAAAACCAGTTACTTCACAAATTATTTTATCATCCTCAACAATAAATTCAAATTTAGCAGAAGGTAAACCTAATTTATCTCTAACTTCTCTACCCTCAAAAATTTTATCTGCAATCCTGACTGTATTTACACTGCCCCCTTCATTATAATCAATGATTTTGATATTTGTTATATTTTGAGCATTTATGCCCAGTCTCTTTTCTAAAACATTATAACTTATTTCAAATCTATGTCTGTAATTTTTTTCACTTCCACTATCAAATGGACTTTCTACACTTCTTAAATATGGTTTTTTTTCTTCCCAGATATCTTCTGATGATTCTGTTTGGCCACCACTATTACTGTGATAAACTGCATCAATAATCTTATTATTATAGAGTAGAACTTCAAATCTGGTTAGTTCAACAGCTGCAGAAATTCGGGAATAAAAATAAAAAAAAGGGATAAAACCCCATTTTTCTTTCATTTCATCTTTGGATATCCAGGCCTGATTATATCTGAAATCAGTAGATATATCTGCTCCAGGATAACGTGTATTGCCCGATGACAATTGTCTCAAAGCATATGTACGGGCTGCAACTGCCTGTGCTTTCAAAGCCTCCATATTATATATAGCTGGCATTTCAGCAGCTACAACTCCTTTTAAATATTCTGATAATTCCATAGTCACTATTTTATCATTTTTATGCTGGTAAACATTTAAATATATTTTATCTTCTTCTTCTATTTCAGAGAAAAAAATTATTCCCTCCAGAATTAAGAAAGGAATAATTATTATAATAATTAATATGATAATAAAAACAACAGCTATTTTCTTCATAACAACCACTCCTCTGTAAAAAGGCTTTACATATATTTATGACTTTTCACAGAGAAGTATACTATAATTAATTTATTTTCTTTATTTCTGCTCCAATACCTGAAAATTTACTATCTATATTTTCATACCCTCTTTCAACATGAAATATTTCACTTATTTCAGTTTCACCTTCTGCAGCCAGCCCAGCGAGTATCAAAGCTGCTCCTGCTCTGAGATCAGTTGCTTCTACTTCAGCACCTGTTAATTTACTTGGTTTTATAAGTGCACTATGACCATCTATTTTAATATTTGCTCCCATTCTATTCAATTCATCAACATGCATAAAACGGTTTTCCCAGACAGTTTCAATAACAAGACTGGTATCATCTGCCTGTGTCAACAAAACCATCATCTGTGATTGTAAATCAGTAGGAAAACCGGGATAAGGTAAAGTTTTTATGTCAACAGATTTTAATTTTCCATTTCTTAATATTCTGACCCCTGTAACATCTTCTTCAAGTTTTACCTGCATTTCTTTGAGTTTAGCAATTAATGGTTTAACATGTTCTGTTAATACATTACGTACAAAAACATCACCATTAGTTAAAGCTGCTGCTATCATAAAAGTACCGGCTTCAATTCTATCAGGAATTATTCTGTGTTCTACTCCCTTAAGTTTATCAACTCCCTGAATTTTAATAATATCAGTACCTGCACCCTTAATTTTAGCTCCCATTATTGTAAGATAATTTGCCAGATCTACCAGATCCGGTTCCCTGGCAGAATTTTCGATAATTGTTTGTCCTTCAGCTTTTGTAGCAGCCAACATTATATTTATTGTTGCACCAACACTGGGATAATCAAGATATATTCTATTCCCTTTTAATTTATCTGCTTTAACTTCTACTATACCATGGTCCATATTAATTTCAGCACCCAGGGCTTTAAATCCTTTAAGATGTAAATCAATTGGACGGTTACCAATATTACATCCTCCAGGTAAACTTGTTCTGGCAAATCCTTCTTTTGCCAGCAGTACACCCAGAATATAATATGAAGCCCTTAGTTGACGGGCAAGTTCAAAATCAGCTACCGGCTCATCTAAAGAGCCCGGATCTATATAGACTTTTTGACCATTTCTTTCTACTTTAGCTCCCATTCTTCTTAATATTTCACATAAATTACTGACATCCCTTAATAAAGGAATATCCTTTAATATG
>PWOK01000051.1 GCA_003557445.1 Halanaerobiaceae bacterium | reverse complement strand
ATTTAAAATTTAGAAGGGCTTTTTTCTATATCTTTTGCTTTTTCGTTAAATCCTTCACCACCAGATTTATTTTTAGATTTACGTAACATAAGAACTGAAGTATCAGCTTCTTCAGCAACAATATCAGGAATAGAACCAAATAATAGATTTTTAAGATTCCATTCTTTCGAAGCCCCCATAATTATTAAATCATAATTTATTTTTTTACATTGATTTAAAATACCATTTACTACAGTATCAGCTTCTATCACAACAATTTCAAATTCAGGCAATTTTTCTTTGTCTTCTATTAAAGGATTAAGTTCCTTTAAAGCCTGTTCTTTTTCCTGTTTTTTATCTGTTCCCACTTTTACAATACGCAATATATTTACTTTACCATTTTCTGAAGAAACCATTTTTAGAGACAGTTCAACGCCTAAATAAGCATGTTCACTTCCCCTATAAGGTACAAGTATATTTTCAATATTTTCCAGACCATTATCTTTAAGAACACCAACAGAACAGGGAGCATTTCGTACCAGTCTATTTACAAAACTATTATATATATTGGCCATACTAAAGGAACCATACCATCCCATAATCAAAAAATCAAATTTTTCCTGTTCAATTAAATTTATAATTGTTTTAAATCTATCTCTGGAATATAATACTCTGGGATTAATGATAATATTTTCTTTTTTACCAAAATTTAAAGCATTTTCCATCATGCTTTTTTGTGCTGCCTGAACCTTATTGATAGTTTCATCATCATATTCTATCAAATCAAGAGGGGTTTGGTCAGGTATTTCAAGTATATTTAAAGCTGTTATTTCACCACCAAGATCAATATTCTTAAGCATTTGAGATGAAATTTTTAATAATGCACTTTCATGTTTGGGGTCTGCCATAGGTGTTAAAATACGAATATTATTTTTACTGAATTCAGTTGATTCAACAGCAGGTCTTGATATTTCTTTTTTACTTTTTAATTGTGTGATTAAGGTACTTAATTGTATATCACTTATAGCTGCTTTAAGATGAGCTTTTTTCTTTGACCAGACAAAGAACCAGACAACCCCCATTATCATTAATACGAAAGCAGAACCTTGAGCAAATCTTTCTGCTCCAAATATAATAACCAGTGAAGCAATTGATCCAATTATATGTAAATATGGATATCCAAAAGATCTATAACTGGGATTATAATTTTCTGGTGGAGCCATACGTAAAATGATAACTGTTAAATTTAAAATACTATAATTAAGCAACATTAATACACTGGCAGAACTCGATAAATCTTCAACATCTGCTACAACTACAAGTATTAATGTTAATATTCCAGTAGCCAAAATTGGACGATAGGGTGTTAAAAATTTAGAATGAACCTTATTTAACCATTGTGGTAAAATACTATCTCTACCCATAGCAAAATTAATTCTTGAAGATGCCATAATACTGGCATTTGCAGATGAAGCAGTAGCCAGAAGTGCAGCTAATATTATAGCAAAAAAACCAAAAACCCCTGCAATTGTTCTTGCTGTTTCCACAATTGGAGCCCCCATACCTGCAATCATTTCTGAAGGTATAATCCCAGTAGTAACTAAAATTACAGGAACATAAAATAAGGTTACTATAACAACTGAACCCATAATTGCTCTGGGAATAGTATAACCTGGTCTTTTTATTTCTTCAGCAACTGAAGCAATTTGTTCAAAACCCAAAAATGAAACAAAAATTATAGCAGTTGCAGGAAAAATAGTTTTATATCCTTCAGTCATAAAGGGTGTCCAATTATCGAAGTTAACATTAAAAGAACCCCAAATAATAAAACCCAATAATATTGGTAATAGTATTCCAACTATGATATTTTGAGTTCTTCCTGTTTCCTTAGCCCCCACATAATTTATATATATAAAAAATACTCCTGCAAGTAAAGCAAGTATAGTTTCATTAATTTGAGGAATAAAAGCAATTTCCTGACCAAAAAAAGCAAGATATTCACCAAATCCTCTAAGATAAAAAGCAACTGCAAAAGTAAGACTTAACCATAATGAAAAACCAGAAATTGTTCCTACAAAAGAACCAAGTGTACGAGAAACAAAATAATAAGTTCCTCCACTTTTGGGCATTCCTGTCGATAATTCTGCCATACTGTTAGCAGTTATAATACAAATCAATGCTGCTAATATATATGGAAATATTGCACCAGGACCAAGCATTTCAATTGCATACCTTGGTAGTACAAATATACCTGCTCCTATCATTGTTCCTACACCAATTGTTAAAGCTTCAGTTAATCCTAATTCTTTTGCCAGTTCACTTTTAGTTATCTGTTGATCTTTTGAATTATCCAATTGATTTACAACTCCCTTTTTATTATCATATAAATAAAATAAAAACTCACATAGAGCCTTTTCTATATGAGTGTAAACTTAGGCTCTCCCTAACGCTTACGGAGTTAGTTTACTGGTTAGGACCGGGAGTAGCCCCTCTCTTTTGAGATTCACCAATCATGATTATTCCTCCGTTTTCACAATGGAAATTCAGCGATCAACTTTTTATTGAATTATAATAACTTATTTTATACTAACAGTTTATCAAATATAAGTTTATCCTGTCAAATATATTCTCAATGTTGGGAAAATATATTAATCATTTAGTTTTGTTTTTTTTTTAAAGCTTTCAATCTAAAAGTAAATGTTGAACCCTGACCAATTTCACTATCTACCCAGATTCTTCCTCCATGGGCTTCTATTATTTCTTTACAGATAGCCAGACCAAGTCCACTACCTGAATTTTCTTCACCATCCAGCTGAACATATTTTTCAAATATTCTATCTTGTTCTTCATCAGGGATTCCTTTACCGGTATCTTCAACAGAAATATATACCCATTCTTCTGAACTATGGGCAGAAATAATAATTTTTCCTCCTTTATCAGTATAACGAATTGCATTTCCCAGTAAATCGGTCAATACCCAGGTTATCTTATTACTATCAGCTCTAACAGGTGGAAGGTCTTCCTCTAAATCCATATCTATAATTATAGATTCCTCTTCAGCCTGTTTTTTCATAATATTTAAAGATGAACTAATCAATTTTTGAGTATCAACTGTTGTTTTAGGAGAAAAATCAATACCTGTGTCCGGTTGACTTACAGATATTTTGTGGTGATATGCTTCAATTATATCATTTCTTTCAACCATTCCAATAAGTTTATGTGATTCTTCATCAGCAATAACAGGAATAATTTGCATTTTGATTTCATTAATCATATTTAATACTTCTAATAAATTATCATTTTCATGTGCATATACCGGTGATGGTGATATAATATTCTTAATATTACTTTCACCTTTATTTTTGAGATCCCAATGTCGGGCTATTGTATGAAAATCAGCTATGCCTTTTAATTCTTTTGTTTTTTCATTGATGACAGGTAAATAAGTATAAAGAGTTTTTTCAAATATATTCTTAGCTTCTTTTATAGTTGCTTCTTCCGATAATTTAATAAAATCAGTATCCATAACATCTTTTACTTTTATATTTTGTAGAATAGTTTCTTTTTCAATAGCATCAATATCTACTCCACGATTAAGTAATTTGGTAGTATAAATATTTTTTTTCTGAATACGGGAGGTTACAACTGTACTAACAATACATGAAAACATTAAAGGTAGTATTATTTTTGGATCTCTTGTCATTTCAAATAAGATAATGATTGAGGTTAATGGTGCATGAGTTGCTCCTGCAAAAACAGCTCCCATACCCACTGTAGCATATGAACTGGCTCCAGCTGTAAATGCGGGAAATAATGAATGAACAATTTTTCCATAAGCACTTCCCAGCATAGAACCTATAAAGAGTGAAGGTGCAAAAATACCTCCTGATCCTCCACTTCCCAGGGTTAAATTAGTAGCAAGAATTTTGGCGAACATAAAAATAATTACCATTCTTAAAGGTAAATTAGCATGTAAAGCACTTTCCATTACAGGATAACCTGTTGCATGAACCTGTGGTACAGAAAGAGCAAGAATACCTAATAAAAGACCTCCTAAAGCAGGTTTTAAAAATTCAGGAAATGGAAATTTTTCAAATATATGTTCAAAAGAATAAAGAGAATTCTCAAATAGAAGTGCAACCCCAGCAGCAACTACACCCAATAATAGATAAGGTATTACTTCCCAGAAACTAACAATAACATGAGTAGGAATATCAAAAATAGCACCTCTATTTCCAAAAAAGAGATTGGCGACACCTGTACCTACTACTGATGCCACTACAATTGGAGAAAAACTGTCCATTTTAATATCTTTAAGTAAAACTTCAAGACTAAACATTACACCTGCCAGAGGTGCATTAAATGTTGCACCAATACCCGCAGCAGCGCCTGCACCAAGTAGGGTTTCAATTTTTTGAGGATTTAATTTTAAAGATTGTCCCACAAAAGAACCAAAAGATGAACCAATTTGCACTATAGGTCCTTCTCTTCCTGCTGATCCACCTGAACCAATACAAATAGCTGATATAACAGCTTTTAATGGAGCTACTCTTCCTCGAATAACTCCACCTTTTAAAGCTACAGCTTCCATTACTTCAGGAACACCATGTCCTTTTGCTTCCTGAACAAAAAATGTTATTAAAGGACCAATTATTAATCCTCCTATAGCAGGTATCATAACTCTGGTGTACCAGGGAAGAGATTGAACTACATCAATAAAAGTTTCAGTTGTTGATGGTCCAAAAAATATATTTTTGAAAAATAATATTAAATTATAAAAAAAGACTGCTCCTAAACCACCAATTACACCTATTATCGAAGCTAAAATAACCATTCTGGGTACATCTGGATCTTTAAAAGAATTAATTAAGTCTAATATATATTTCTTTGTTTTAGTATAATGTTTTATAAAAAAAGAAATTTTTTTCTCCATTATATAACCTCCGGTTAAAAAATTAAAAACTCATATAGAGCCTATTCTATATGAGTTATAAAAATAAAGGCTCCCTAATGCTTACGAAGTTAGCTGTCGGATTCGGGAAGGAAGTATCCCTACTCATAAATGAGATTCACCCCAAAAATGGTTCCTCCGTTTCTACAGTTGAGAATTCAGCAATTTAACTATTATTTTGTTGTTTTAGATTATACCACAGGAAATTTTAAAAAACAACCATTAAAAATTATTTTTTCCTGAATAAAAAACTAATAATTAAACCAAGTATCATTAAAGGAAAAAATAATAACATTAGAGTACTTAAGGTAATACCAATAATATTACTTATGGTTGAAACAATTTCAGGGGCCTCTTCTTCAATATCCTGATGGACTATATTGGTAAATAGTATTGCAGAAAAAAACAAACCCACAAAAATTAAAATAATTCCACTTGCTCTGCTTGAATAATCCTTAGTTAAAACCTTCTTAATACCTTTAATAAGTAAAAATATTGGCCAGATATAAAAAACCAGAAGAAAAGCATTATATTGTATAATACTTAGCTGGTTTAAAATTGTACTTACCAATATATAAGCTATTAGCCAGGGTACATATCTATTTATAATTTTTTTGACTTTAATACTATCATAATCTTTACGGTTAATCATATAAAAGAATATAATTATTGTAACTGCTACCAAAAGAATTCCTATTAATCCTTCAGCCATTATTTCTCCTCCTGTATTATAATTATAATTAAACAATAAAAGATGCTTTAAGGAATCTTCACTTAGAGCATCTTTTTAAATAAATTATCATTTATCTAAAGTATCTTTGAACATTTCTTTAATACCACCAATAGAACCCATAACACCACTAATTTCATAAGGGAGATATATAACTTTATCACTTTTTTTCTCAGCAATATCTTTAAATGTCTCAATATACTTTAAGGCTATTAAATACTGTGTAGGGTCTCCCCCTTCTTTTTTTAAGGCAGCAGCAATTTTTTTGATGGCTATGGCTTCACCTTCAGCAATTTTCATTCTTGCTTCCTGTTCTGCTTCTGCTTCCAGTATTTTAGCCCTTTTTGCACCTTCAGCTCGATTAATTGCCCCTTCTTTATTTCCTTCAGCCTTCAAAATTTCCGATCTTTTCTGGCCTTCAGCAGTTAAAATTGCGGCTCTTCTGTCTCTTTCAGCCCTCATCTGTTTTTCCATGGCTTCTTTAATATCTTCAGGAGGGATAATATCTTTTAATTCAACCCGGTTAACCTTTACCCCCCATTTATCTGTAGCTTCATCAAGAATACTTTTTAAAGTTGTATTAATATCATCCCTTGAGGTCAGGGTTTTATCAAGTTCCAGTTCACCAATAACATTTCTTAAAGTTGTCTGGGTTAATTTTTTAATTGCTTCCGGTAAATTACTAATCTCATATACAGCCCTTTTAGGATCTGTAATTTGAAAATAAAGCATGGCATCAATTTGTATGGCTACATTGTCTTCAGTAATAACATTTTGTTTGGGGAAATCATATACAGTTTCCCTTAAATCTATTCTCTTAATGGATTTACGCTTACTAATCATTTCACCAGTTGAATCCTCAGTAACAAATTCCCATTCAATTTCCTGAGTCTTCTCAATCAAAGGCCAGATAATATTAATTCCCGGTTCAAGAATACGGTTAAACCTTCCCAGTCTTTCAATAACCATAGCTTCAGCCTGATTAATTATAACAACACCTTTAAATGCAAAAATAATAACAAAAAGAGCAATTAATATTACTATTATCAGTAATGGTGTCAATTTAAAACCTCCCTTTTATTTTAAACTCTTAATTATTAACTTTGAACCATCAACCCTTAAAACTTCAATCATTTCACCTGTCTTTATTTCCGTTCCGTCTTCCGAAACAGCCATCCAGTCTTCTCCTCCTACCAAAACTCTTCCTTTTTCATGATCTGGGCCTACCTTTTTTAAAACTTTTCCCTTTCTACCTTTTAATAAATCCACATTGGTAACTTCTTTACTGTCCAGAAAATTAAGGAAAAAAGGTCTTATCTTCCAGAGTGTAAAAGCAGTAACAATGGCAAAAACAATAAGCTGAATTTCCAGACTACCAGTAAAAACAGAAACAATTGCAGTCACAAAACAACCCAGGGCAAAACTACCTATAATAAATTCTGGAGTTAAAGCTTCTAGAATTAATAATATAATCCCTATAATTACCCAGATCATCCATGGTGACATAAGTTTTCCTCCTGAAAAATAAATATTTACTTTAATCAATATTTATGTACATTAAATAATATAATTACAGTAAATTTACATATAAATTATTATATCAAAAATGATCATTTAATAAAAGGTTTTAAGAGATTTTTTATATTTTTAAAATAAAATGTTATAAAATAAAAAAACCCCTGTTCATTATTGATGGATAATAAACAGAGGTATATAAAATTATTGTATATTAAGATATGATTTATCACTATCTGAATTTAAACTGGAAACAAACCAGTTATTATCAAATTTTTCTATTATTAAATCAACATTAATATCAAAAGTATCTTCATAAATATTTTTTAAATTCAGTACAATCTGATATTCATACATTCCATCTTTAATTTCTTCTTTTTTATTTATATTATAATTATCTATCCAGAAATAATTTGATATTTCAGTAACCCATTCCATTTCACTGAATAAATCTTTTGTCCTGTTTTTTAATTCCGGTGATAATACTGCATATTGCAGAGTTGCATTTCTATAGCTCACACCCCTTATCCAGGTATTAACAACTTCTTTGGGACTTCTGGGAGCCAATCCTTTATATAATAAATTAAGTTGTATTTGTTGGTCTATTACTTCATTCATTTTATTTTCAAAAATATTTTCAGCTTCTTTTAAAACTTTCTGTTTATCAAACTTTTTCTTAATTACCTCATAATCCATATATTCTTCATCAAATTCAACGATTTTAAAAATAAGATTATCTTTTTCAAATATTATTTCTTTAACTTCCTGCCTGTTTTTACTTTTAGCTTCATAAAATAAAACTGAATCACCGGTTAAAGTATCTAAAATATATACATCTCCACCCCTGGATACAGTACCAAGAGCATAACCAGCAATCAACATAATATAACGATTATTTACCCAATAAATTCTTTTAACAGTATTTTGTTCAGGCATATCTTTTTTACCAAAAACAATCTCATTACTTTTGGTTACAGTATCAAACATATATAATTCTCCTACTTTTTCCCACTCAAAAGGTGAAATATAAATCATACGAGTTTTATCCGGTGAAATAATTGGTTCTGAAGGATAATAATCATTTATTAATATTTCCTGTTGAGTTTCTTTAAAAATAATTTCATTTTTTTTCGTTGTAAAAACTGTATCTTCTTTATCCAGCAATATTATATTATTTGTTTCAGGATAAATCATAATATCCTCATCATCAGGATTAGAAATTTCTGCAGCAGAAAAATTAAATGAGTTTAGAAAAACAAATATACCAGCAAAAATAATTATTAAAAACTTTTTCACAAATATCTTCTCCTCTCAAAATATATAATTTTATTATATTATAATAAATTAAAAATATTATAACATAGAGTATTATACCTGGATAGAGGTAATTATTGTTAAATATATTTACCATTATCTTTAGAGGAGGAATAAATATCCTCCCCTATTTACTAGTTTTTTATGTTTTTAAATATAGATTTCTTTTGTTAAAAGATACCAGACCAATTATTGTTAAACCAACAGCAATAACCATTAAAACTACAAGTGGAGTTGTAGTTATTTCTTCAGGCATAAAAGGTAAATGAGTGTAAGGTGAAATATTTTGCACTCTTTCAGATAAATCAAATAATGGTGCAAAATAAGGACCTGCAACCAATCCTATTAATACAGTTATCCAGGATAAAGTTTTAACCATTTTGGGAATAATCCCAAATAAAGTTATTACCAATCCAGCAATAACTAAAATTGCCGGTAATTGAGCCAGGGTAATTTTAAGTATATCACCAATTTCACTTAAAGATGAACCTGCTCCCAGAGCCATACTTAAACCTAAAAGTAACAATAAAGCTGTTGTCCCGGCCATACTACAAATAATATGACTCAGCATCCATTTTGGTTTACTAACCGCTGTAGCCATTACTCCTTCCAGTGTTCCATTGGCTTCTTCTGTTCTCATTTTCAGTAATGACTGAACTGTATATATTGCAATGACACCGGCGAAAATACCAATAAATGAATATATGAGAAACTCTGTTGATCTAAAAAACTGTTCTGCCATTTCTACATCTGCCAGGATTTCACCATAATCATCACCAATTGCCCCCATAATAACTCCAAATATTAGTACAGGAATAGCCCAACCCAGTAATAGACCTTTCTGAAGCCTCCAGGCCAGTCCAAGTGGACTGAGTAAACTTTTTGGTGCTTCTGCAGGACCCTGAGAAGTAGGTAACAAACCCTTACCAACATCACGATGGTTTACAAGGATAAAAGCACATCCTGCTAATAAAACAAATAAACCGGCAAAAAGAATTAATATCCACCAGTTATTTTGATTAAAGGGATATATCTGTTGAGCCCATCCAAAAGGAGATAACCAGACTGGCCACTCACTGGTAAATCCCAGTCCACCTTCATTAACTTCACCAATCATATTTCCTATAGCAGTCATTAAAAAAGCAAAACCTAAAAATCCCCAGGCTATTCCACTGGCACCTCTGGCACTTTCAGCCACCTGAGAGGTTACTGCTGCAACACCTGCACTTG
The DNA here is from genome assembly GCA_003557445.1 of Halanaerobiaceae bacterium. The sequence goes on along the minus strand of PWOK01000051.1, from coordinate 3,291 downwards.
CGATACCTATAAAAGCAAAAGAAGCACCAGCTGCCAGAGAACCTGCTACAGGTAAACCATTTACAATAAAAGCAAGGGCCATTAAAAAATTCAATACTATATTGGCTCCGGCAGCCACAATCAAAGCTGCAGTTAAAGCAGAATAACGGCCTACTACAGTTGATCTTAACATTTCATAACAACCTGTTTCTTCATTTTCCCTTGTATGACGAATTACTATCTGTAAACTCATTAAAGCAAATAGAATAGCAAAGATTATAGACATCCTGAATATTGTAAATTCTCCCAGACTGTAACCTGAAACTGGAGAAACAAGCATCCTTACAACAGCATTTTCAGAGGCCATAATAACAGTTTCTTTCATCTCCTGATCCGGTATAGCAGAATAAGTTGCAGTAACCAGGCCGGTTGTTAAAGTTAAACCTGCTAACCAGGCCGGTAATTTAATTCTATCTCTTCGAAGAGCAAGTTTAATTAAAGATAAAGTACCCTTAAAGTATTCTTTTTTCATTAAGAATCACTCCCCTTCTTTCCATTATTCAATTGTTCCAGATCTTCACTATAATGGCGCATAAATAGATCTTCAAGTGTAGGAGGTGCACTTGTAAGTGACTTTATATTATATTTAGCCAGATATTCCATTACCTTATTTATTTGATCACTTTCTATTTGAAATTCTGCTTTTTTATCCTCAAGCTTTAAATCATGGACTCCTTCAATATTTTCCAGACCCTCTAATGATTTATCAGTCTCAACTGATATTGTGGTCCTTGTTAAATGTCTTAATTGATCCAGAGTTCCTGATTCAACTATTTCACCCTGTCTAATAATACTTACCCTATCACATAATTTTTCTACATCAGCCAGAATATGACTGGACATCAAAACTGTTTTACCCTTTTCTTTAACCTCAGTAACACAATCCTGAAAAACGGTTACCATTAAAGGATCCAGGCCTGATGTAGGTTCATCTAATATGTAAAGGTCAACATCTGATGCAAAAGCAGCCACCAGACCAACTTTCTGTCGATTACCTTTTGAATATGTACTACATTTTTTTGTAGGATCAAGATTAAATCGATCCAGTAGTTCTGATCTTCGGTCAGGATTAAGTCCACCCCGTAATTTACTGAAAAGATCAATTACTTCTCCTCCGGTAAGATTGGGCCATAGGTGAACATCTCCGGGCACATAAGCAAGATTCCTGTGAATATCCACAGCATCATCCCAGGCATCTTTACCAAACAATTTTGCCTCTCCACCATCCTGCCGGAGCATACCCAGTAATATACGAATTGTAGTAGTTTTACCGGCACCATTAGGTCCTATATAACCCAGAACTTCTCCCTTTTTAAGTTCAAGATCTAATTGATGAAGAGCTCTGACCTTCCCATAATATTTAGTTACATTTTTCATTTCAATTATTGACATTTTGATTCCTCCCTCAGTATTTTTATAATTTTATTATAACTGAATATGATTTAAATACATCACCCAAAAGAATGAAAAAACTATCACAAAAAATAACTAAAATTTTTTAAATAAAAATATCTGTAGTACTTTTTTATTACTACAGATGTGTGATTTATATTTATTTATTATTTTTATGAATTAACTATCATAAAGCCAGCAGTTGCATAATGTTTATCCAGAGTTAGAGCATATTCAATATTCCTATCTTTCATAAGAGCAAACGAAGTTGCATCAACATAACTGAATTTGTGATTAGTATATTTTTTTAATATCTCTATAGCTTTTTCTTCTATTTCTTTATTTATATAAACAATTTTTATTTTTGTAGATTTTTTTATCAAATCTAAAAAATCAAAAGGTTTATTTGAACTTTTTTCTAACTTCACACGCATCAAAGTATATGTTTCTCCAATAACAAAATTAGAAGTAACAATAATATTATTATTTTTTAAGAGGCTATTATAAATAAAGCTAATATTATTATGATTTTTATTTTCCTGATGCATTAAAGAAAACCAGGCACTGGTATCAATATATATTTTTTTTCGAAAAATGTTCTTAATAAGTTCATTCATTATCAGATCTTCCTTTACCATATAAATAATAATCATGATTTTCTGCTACTTTATTTTCAATATTTTTTTCATTTATTAACCCGATTAATTTATATGCCGGATCATCTTCTAATGGTAATTTTTCTTTTAAAACTTTATCTACTCCTTCTCTAACTAATTCAGCTTTTGAAACCCCTATTTTTTTAGAGATAATATCAAGCTGTTTATTTGCTTCAGGAGCAATATAAAATTGTAATCTTTCCATTTTTTTAGACATATTCATCCCTCCCTGTCATTATACATTATATTATATATATACATACATTGCAATATCTGTTTTTAAAAATATTTTTTTAACATCAAGCGATCTCATTCCCATTTATCATAAAACACCAGTTCCTTTAAAGGTTTACGTTCAATATCCTCAGGTTTTTGATCGGCATATCCTAATGGCATCAAATACAGACAGACTATATCTTCTGGTAAATTTAAAATCTGACTGGCTTTTTTCACATCAAGATAACCAACCCAACAAGCATTTAGTCCATAATTAATTGCAGATAGAAAAATTTGTTGTCCAGGTATTAAAGGGTTGGCATTATTCCAAAAAATATTAACAGCTTTTCGATCAGGATAATCATTTAAATACTTAATTAGCTTTTTACCAAACCTGGTCTGATTAACAATCAGAGAAAAATTATCTTCTGAAACCTGAGCCAGATCATAACCAATATAAGTACAGTAAGCAATAATTACTGGAGCAGTGGTAATCCAATCCTGACTTCCAGCAGCCTCAGCCAGTTTTTGTTTTTTTTCTTTATCTTTAATAACTCCAAAATAATAATTTTCGGCATGTCCTGCAGAAGGAGCATACCTCCCGGCCTTTAATATATTGTTTAAAATATTCAAAGGAATTGGATCAGACTTAAACTTTCTAACAGAACGTCTATTCTTTATAACTTCAATAAATTCCATTTTAATCTCCCTTAATTTTTTTGTTATATTTTTTCAAGAGCCTTCTTTAAAACAATATCTATTTCTTTATAATATTCCTTTAAAGATTGTTCTATATATATATCAGGATGAAGCCCTTTTCCTTCCATCTCCATTCCAGAAGCTGAAAAATCTACCCCACGAGTAGGAAAACGAAATATAAATCCACCATTAGTAATAAATGCTCTTGGCCCACCGCCAGAACAACCACGAGTAGGTTGACCAATAAAAATTCCTCTCTGAGCATCATATAAATTATAAGCCAGCGTTT